>JAVWKI010000060.1:0-9295 GCA_036638575.1 Anaerovoracaceae bacterium
GCCAACATGGATGGTAAGGCATCCTCAGGATCCGCAAATCCGTCGTTCTTGTTGCCATGGTGGTGCATATCTGCACTCATCCATCCCTCAGGCATCTTTATCTCTTTGTTTACCGTCACCTCTACCGTGCCGCCGCTAACGTCAGCTGCCGTAATGTCCACAGTCTTGGAAAAGAAGAAGTATCCCTCTCCATAAACCGTTGCCTCAAAATTGTTGATATCATTTACCTGCGCTTCTATGACGCCCTTGGTCTTGCTTTGGTATACGGAGTTTCCGGTGTATCTTACCTCAGGATATTCTCCCTTGATCTCTACCTTACCCCATACAGGATTTCCGTCCTGATCTTTCAGGTTGATGGTCAAGCCGGCCTTTTGTTTTCCCGTCTGTAGGTCCACCTGGCCTGCCGCTGAAACCGACTTGGCCTCTCCCGGCGCCATGCCCTGCTTTTCAACAGAGAAGGTGTATGCCCCATTAGGAAGATTGGCCGTATAGTTCCCGCTGTCATCAGTCTTGAAGAAACCAACCATATTTTTGCTTCCGTCCTTAACGACCACAACCGCATCCTTTGCCGGACTTCCGCCATTTTGCTCCGTCACTGTACCCGTTACTGTCATCACCTCTGTGCCGTTGATCTTGTTCACTGTATCGGCAAGAAGAGAAGTGTCGGCCTTATCAGAGATAGCGATATACTCCTGATATACCGTAGTCTCCCCAGGTGCGTATTTACAAGGTGTTCTCAGTTCTTTATATCCCAAAGAACCACCCTTTCCATCTACGTTTACCTTGGAATCAAATTGTTTCTGAGGAACAGTATAGGCCACGGAATACTCCTGCCCGTCCTTGTTCCCGTAACTCATTACGCTTCTCAGATCCTTCATGTACTTGAGAGAGCCGCCATCGTCACCCTTGTTGGTGATGGCAAATCTAGTCGTCTTTCCCGTGACCTGCGCGCTTCCGTTGTTTATCACCGTATCATACATGTAAAGATAGTTTTCGCCCTTCTTTCCGCCGTAATAGGTCACCACGTCCATATCCGAGGCATTGCCATTGGCATCCTTCAGCACCGTGTATTTGCGGCTTACCTTCACTGCCGGAAGGCCATTTTCGTCTTCCTTACATTGTTCAAAGTCATACTTGACCAACTCAAAATTAACAATTCCGCAGTTTTCCGGTGCCCAGGAATCCCATCCGTTCATGAGAAATTCCAAAGACCATACCGAGTCCCTCTTCGGTGTTCCATCTTTGACTACACCGGCATCAAGAACCGATCCTGCCGGATATCCCCATGGGTTGCGCGTCCCCACAGCCAAAACGATGCCCACTTTGCCATTGCTTACGATGATGTCGTGATCGCTAAGTGCTTCTCCGTTTTCAAAGAAGGTGGTACTGCTTCCTGTCTCTTTTTTCCATTGTCCTACCGTTTTGATGTAGGCATCATCGGTGGAGGCAAAGTCCAGAATGGATGGCTGGATCGCATACTGATTCGGTGCCCCCGGATCAGAGGTTATAGGGTTCGTCCCCGCTTCTGGCACATTTTCTTTGTATGTGATTTTTGCCTTAAAGTCATATTCTTTTTCGTTGATTGTAAATTTGTCGGCAATGTCTATGGATTTATCCACCACAGCTGCACTTACCGTTCCTTGGGTACCAAGGAGTATTGCCCCCGTCAAAAGTGCGATGGCCAAAATGGAGATGTTGCCCTTTCCTGCCATCTTTCCCTTTTTTCGCCGCAAGGCAAAGGCAGCAACACCGCCAGAGATAACCATTACTCCAACGAGAATCATCAGCATGCTGGCCGGATCACCGGTCTTTACTTTGCTCCCCTTTGCGTTCACCGTCCCCGCTATAGCCGGTGGGGTTTCTCCTTCACCCGGTCCACCGGTCTTTGCACTATACTTGAACACCAACTCCTTCTCTTCACCTTTTTTCAAGGAATCCACGGTGTCGGACGCCTTATCCATGACCAATCCCTCAGGGACTTCCGGTGTCACAACGATATCCGTGAATTCATTGTCGGTGGTGTTTGAAAGGATCACCTTTGCCGTTCCGCCGGCAACCTTGGTGGATACACTGATCCCATCATCCGAAGGCTGGTTCACATCAGCAAAGGCAACCGCCCCCGTGACCATAACCAAAATCAGTGCCATTAAAACTCTAATTCCTCTTTTTCCCATACGCTTCTCCCTTGCACAAGCAAACATAGTGATAGTTCGATTTGTCGGACAGTTTACCCCTTTTCCATAGAAAAAAATAATCATCCGCTCTTTATTGTAGCAACATTCTGACTATTGTCAAGTGCACTTTTTTGCACACGCTCTTCCAAACTTTTCCGTAAGGCGTTCATTTCAACTTTTTTCCTAAAAACCCAATGATTTCAACGATTCCGCTTCGTCAGATTTCTCCGTTTCATTTCAGTGCTCCCTCCCTATGCTCCCTGCCATGCTCCGGTTTTTCAAATAAAATCCTTTGGGATTTGGCGGATTTTCACCCCTACCCAGACGTTCACCACAGATGGCTGTCATGCCCCTCATATAGAAAATGCGGAGCCATTTTTCGACTCCGCAAGCTTAGTTTATTTTTTTTCTTCCATTTCTGACATTACAGGTTCTGCAATCTTTGGATCTGTTGGGAAGGCCTCATCAAAGGTAATTTCTCCCTTCCCTGAGGTAATGGTTCTGGTTTTTCCCATCTTTTTGGCAATAGCATGAATGATCATTGGGCAGAACAAGCAAGCACAGGACATAATAAATACCGGCAACATGGTTGGATCAAATACCAGGCAAATCAGTCCCACAACCTGAATCAGCAAGGCTGCCACAGGAATCCACTGGTGCTTCACTCGTGCTTTTAACTTTGTTGTATCGAAGCCCTTCTTTTTTAATCTTCTTCGGAAAACAATCTGAGAGCCCAAGATTCCTACCCAGCAAATGGTTCCGGTAAATCCGGACATGGCCAAAAGGTTTTCATATATACTGGATTCTGCCGCCAAATTTCCGAGCATCAACACAATCCACATGCAAGCAAGGGTAAACACTACCGCATTTTTTGGATTGGCAAATCGATTTACCTTGGATAAAAACTTTGGTGCTAAGCCTTCAATGGATAGGGAGTACATAGAACGTACCGTCCCATAAAACCCTGTGTTTGCACAGCTAAAGGCAGCAATCATTACCACCACCGATAAAACGCCTGCCAGCTCATTTAGTCCATATTTCTCCAAAGTATAGCTAAATACAGAACCATCGATTCCTGCTTCTCCATAAGGAAGAATTAACAGTAAAAGCAACAATGGAAGCATATACAAAACGATAATTCGGTAGGTTACGCTTTTGCAAGCCTTGGGAACGCTGTGTTCCGCATCTTCTGACTCTGCTGCCGCAAGACCGACAATTTCTGTTCCTTGGAAGGTTACCAGTACAACAACCATCATGACAACAATAACCGATGCACCATGTGGGAACAACTGCTCATAAATACTTGCAGAGGAGTCGGAAACCACAATAGAGGTACCAATAAATTCACCGTTATTTCCCCATAAGCCTAGCCAAATTCCAATTGCTGCAATAATAAAGGCTAGGATTGCCGCAATTTTAATTAACCCTAGGGAAGCTTCAATTTTGGCAAATAAGTCTACCGCCAGTAAGTTAATTATGGTCAAAATCAATAAGGCCCCTACCGAATACAGGAAGGTATTTCCCGGAATAAAGGTATTTAAGACAATACTTACCGCAATGGCTTCTGAGGGAACATAAGCAACCCAGTTGCACCAAAATGCCCAGCCAATGCCTACAGACATGGTTCCACCCAAAAATTCGTTGGTATAGGCAATAAATGAGCCTTTTCGTGGTAGATTAACCAATAATTCGGCATAGGCCATCATCAACCCATATAAAACAAAGCCTACCAGCGCATAGGCAAGCAGTACCGCCGGCCCCATATCTCTGATGGTAATTCCTACGCCCAAAAAATAGCAGGATCCAATAACTCCGCCCATACCCAAAATGGCTACCTGCCAAGTTTTAATTCCTTGTTTTAGTTCTTGCGGCGCAATGGCCTCTCCTCTTTTCAGTTGCTTTTTCATCTTTCACCTCCGGATTCTTTCGCCAAATAAAAATGACCAACGCAAAATAAATTTTGCATTGGTCATAAAAAGCGAACGTTCTCGTTTTCTCATTATCTCTTCCAATGAAATACAAGTTGATTGGTGTCTGCCGCAATATCTATGTTGGTTTCGGCTACTTCGACAGAAATGTTTAAGTACTCCGCTACCAACCGGCAAAGGGTTTCCGCTTTTACGGAAAAAAATAATCGTCTGTTTTGTTCTATTATAGCAATATTCTGAATATTGTCAAGTATGCTCTTTTCCAGCGGTGTCAAAACCCCAATGGCAGTTATCTCTACCCCATCTTCTCTTATGAACACCTTCACATCTCGAGGTCCTTTTCCGGTGGCCTCCTTCATGAAGGCGGCAAACTCCTTTTTTAAGGTTGCCTCAAGCTCCTTTTTGTTTTCCGGAAGTACAATGTTTTCTTGTGTTGCTCTAGGCGCAATTAATTGGGCAAGGGAAGAAAGCTCTTCTAAGAGATGTTCCGGATCAATGGGCTTAATAATATATTTATCGATTCCCGCATCCACTGCCTTGAGGATTACCTCCGAATCGCCAATTGCCGATGTAATGACCACCAAAGGCTTAAAGCCTTCACTTCTAATGGTCCTGACCATTTCCACCCCATCCATTTTGGGCATGAACAGGTCTGCAATTACCATGTCGGGCTTGTATAGGCGAAATAACTCTAGTCCCTCTTCTCCATCCTCTGCTACAAAAAACTTTCCTACTCGCCTACGCAGTATTGCAGCAAGTGCATCTCGCGTATCTTTTTCATCTTCCACATACAGGATTTTTAATTCCTTTAATTCGCGCTTATTGTTTATCATCCGCTTCTCCTCTTGCTTTGGGAATCATTACTGTGCAGCGTACCCCGTCTCCCTCATTTCTCATAAAGATTTTCCCTTCCATCCTTTGCTCAATGATCGTTTTGGAAATGTAGAGTCCTAGCCCGGTTCCCTTTTCCGGGGGCTTAGTGGTGTAATAAGGTTCAAATACCCGTTCAATGATTTTTTCATCAATACGACTTCCATAGTTATAAATTTCAAGCTGCACATAGTCCTCGCCCTGCAAGCGGACACTGCTGACCGATAATTCAATACGCTTAATCCTCGCATCGTTCTCCACAATAGCATCTCTTGCATTGTTTAAAATGTTAAACACCACATGGGAAAATTCATTTCCGTATCCATAGGCCATGTAACGCTTTTCTGTAGCAAAGGAAATAGAGATTCCATTATTTTTTATGCTCTCCTCCATAAGAGAAATGGCAAGTTCAACCCGTTCGTTAACCTCAAAGGGTTTTTTCTCTTTGGGTGGTTTAAGGAAATCGGTGAAATCTGAAATGGTTCCCGACATTCGCTTGATAATCCGATCAATTTTTTCGCAAGAAATTTTTACTAGCTCTTGATTCAATTCACCGTATTGATAGGCATCTTGCAGGTTGGCCATAATCAAGTTAATACTATTTAGCGGCTGTTTCCATTGATGGGTAATATTTCCCACCATCTCGCCCATTTTGGCCTGACGAGACTGATAAACCAGTAAGACATCCTTCTCATGGTTTTGTGTTTCCAGTGAGGATTGCCGCTCCTCAATGGGCCGAGAGAAGGCTCTGGAAAAGAAGGCCGCAACCACAACAATAATCATTGCCGCAATGAGCAAAATTCCTCCAAAGATCCATTTTAGTGTATAAATCGGTTGATAGGCCTGACTTTTTGGTTGGGTAATGCCTAGCACCCACCCGTTATTTAACTGCGCGTAGGCCATAACCATTGCCTTTCCCTCGCTGTCATACTAAGCAAGCGCTGAAGGCTCCTCATTTTTGATCTTTTCTACCGGTATAGTACCTTTGGGCGGAACAACTGCATCTAAATTTTCATCCAACAAAAACGCATATCCTTCCGAATACACGTTCATTTCTTCCACTAAATCCAAGGTGGTGTCCGCAGTAATATCTGCCCCCGCAACGCCGACAAACACTTGATCCACATAGATTCCTTTGGAATAAGAAAGAACGGTAAGATCCACATCCTTATCGTAATAAGGCCCGGTCCACGTCCCCCTTTGGGCATAAATCGGTGCAAAGAAATATTTCATGTCCTCTTCCGGTGGCTCACTGAAATCTCTTTTGTTGTTCATGAAATCTGCATTAATTTTTTTTACTTCTTCCCCTTGATGGCTATACCAAACCTCATAATTATCCTTGGCAAAATTCGGATTGAAGGTTACGTAAAGGCCGTGCGCAAGTTGGGTAGCAGAAATGCTTTCTCTCACCACCGGATCGATTTGTGCTTCATAGTGGCGAACCGCTTTTTCTAAGTTTTCCGTCGGCTTAAAGGTCGCGGTTACTGTGCCGGCCAAAGAATCTACCAAGCCTTCAATATGGCTGAATTTCCCGCTTAGGCCGTTGGCATATTTCTCTGTTGTGCTGAGAATCTTTTCATCAATTTCAGATTCTAATAAGGCATTGCTTCGTTGCAATGTAATTGCGCCGACAACAATGCCTACAGTTAATGAAATAATGACAATAGCAGAAATCAATTGTAAGGTGATGTTTTTCATTTTCATTCACTCTGCCATTTTAGTTTACTACACGTTCAAGTCGCTTTAAGGCAAGGGCGATAGTCAGCCCCGGGATTACGCGATTTCCCGTAATTTCTACGCCCAAAACATCATTGATTTTTTTCAAACGATACTGGACGGTATTGGTATGAATGCCCATGAATTCTGCGGTTTTCCCGCTGTTCATGCCTGCATCAAGGACAAAGGTTTCCAAGGTATCCAGTAGCTGTCTTCCCTTGCTTTCCCCTGCATGCTTAAAGGGCTCTAAAAGCTCCATGTAATTCTTTTTAATGTATCCGCCTTGAAGCTGAATGTTAATGCAGTTGCTCACTAGGGCCAACTCGTATTTGGTGAATACCCGCTTATAAGGAAAAACATTTTGAACAAAGGACCACGCTTCTCCAATTAGGCGATAAGCATCTCCCGCGCCTTCGATTCCCTCAATCCCCGTCACATGGAAAAGACGAATGCTCTTGTCGCTTTTCAGTTCCTGGTACAGGGCAATGCAATTTCCTTTTGCCTGGTCATCCTTTTCCTTGCCTAAAATAATTCCATAGGTCTCATTATCCTCAGAGATCTTCATGATTTTTAGGTTCTTCTTTTCTTCAAATTCATCCATCATCTTTAGTCCGGTACCCGTTTCTATACCCTTACCAAAGAATACGCTGAGAATCTCATCTGCATCAATATCCACTTCATCCCGCAAGCTATAGGCAAGGCTCATATTCCCTCGCCTTAGGGCTTTGATAAATTCAGCACGAACATCTCTCTCCGGTGTATACTTCCACATGCCCATTGCCAGCTCAATAATCTCTGCAAGCTTGGTAATTTCTGCTGCGGAATAGGAATCCTCGTTATCTACAATAAACATGAAATACTTGGTTCCTTGGATCATCACCGGTCCCCAATAGGTCAACACTCCGTTTACGTCAATCATGGTGTACACGGCAGATTGCTTCTCCATTGATTTTTCCTTACCTAATCGAATGGCTTCGGCAATGGTTGTTCTGTGGCGCGTTTCTACGCTGAATATTGGGTTAAAATCTTCACTGAGCAAGATCAACTGAAAATCATTGTTTAACGCGGCTGCCTTGGCGGCAACCTGGAAGTTGCTGTATTTTTCAAAGTTAAGCAAATGAAAAATCGTATTGTTAATCAAAGAATTTCCAAAATCCTCATCTTCACCATAAAACAGTCTACTGCTGATTTCGTTGATTACCTCTCCGATGGTCGCACTGCTGTTTTGGCTCATGGCAATCAAGGGAAGGCCGGCCTTTTCGGCTGTGGCGATCACCTTGTTGCTCAATTCTTTCACTACCTTGCCCAGGTGGAAGACCACAAGGGCAACATTTCCCGTTCCGGCTAAAGCCTCAACAATTTGACACTGGGCCGCTTCATCCTCTTCTATGCCGAAAAAAGAAGTCAACATAATCTGATTATTACCGAAGCAATAGTTCCGCGCATCCTCACCGTTTTGTACTTCCAGTACAGATACTTTTTTTACCGAATTCACCAAGTAATGGTCTCCAGCCAAAACAATCGCATTGTTGAATGATGCCAATTTCAGGCAATCTTTAACCGTTATTTTCATTCCTTATCCTCTTTATCTTTTGGTGGGTTTTCCGCCTTGTCTTCCGCCAAATAGTCGGTGTCATAAACGGAAAGATCCTCTTCCTCCGCTGCAGAAAGTGCTGCAATCTCTGCTTCTTCCTCTTCTGCTACGATACGATTCATCTCTTCTGCTTCTCTGCGATTTGCCTCTTTGATGTCTTCTTCCTTCATCTTAACATCTGCGGCCAGCTCTGCTGCCGTCATCTTTCCGGTGTAAAGCAATTCAAATTGCTCTCCATCTAAGGTTTCTACTTCAAGAAGCGCATCGGCTACTGTATTTAGCTTGTCCAAATGGGTAGAAAGAATCTTCTCGCACTCGTCAAAGCACTCTTCAATTAATTTTCTAATTTCATCATCAATTTCTGATGCCACTTCTTCTGAGTAATTCTGTCTTGTTGAGAAATCCTTCCCGAGGAAGACTTCGTCAGAAGAGCTATAATTTACCGGTCCTAACCGATCGCTGAATCCGTACTTGGTGATCATGTCTCTTGCGATTTCCGTTGCTCTGGAAATATCGTTAGAAGCACCGGTACTAATATCATCTAAGGTTAGCTTCTCCGCAACTCGTCCACCGAGTAGATGGATGATTTGTTCTCTCATGGTCGCCTTTGTTCCATAATACTTATCTTCCTTCGGCAAAATCATGGTAAATCCACCGGCTCTGCCTCTTGGAACAATGGTCACCTGATGAACCGGATCAGTCTTTGGCAGTGAATGGGCAACAACTGCATGTCCTGCTTCATGGAAGGCCGTCAATCGTCGTTCTTCTTCGCTGATCACCCGGCTTTTCTTTTCCGGTCCTGCAATTACCTTGGTAATGGCTTCTTCTACTTCATCCATACGAATTTGTCGACCATTTCTTCTTGCGGTAAGTAGGGCTGCTTCGTTGAGCATATTTTCAATATCCGCCGGTGTAAATCCCGGAGTTCTTCGGGCAAGAACCTTTGGCTCTACCCCCTCTGCAAGAGGCTTATTTCTGGAGTGAATCTTAAATATCGCTTCTCTGGCCTTAAT
>JAVWKI010000061.1:0-9132 GCA_036638575.1 Anaerovoracaceae bacterium
GAAGAAATAATCGGAACACCAGAAGCTTTTGCCCTGACAATCAGTTCTAGCTTGGCGGTTACCGTGTCCACGGCATCAAGGACAAAGTCATATTGTGAAAAATCAAATTGATCTGCAGTTTCAGGAAGAAAAAAACAATTCCGTTCATTGACCTTACACTGAGGATTGATCTCTTCGATTCGCTGTTTCATCAATAAGGTTTTTTCTTTTCCTATGGTTTTGTGGGTAGCAATAATTTGTCGGTTGAGATTGGTGAGATCCACCGTATCATTGTCTACAATGGTTAATGTACCTACTCCTGCCCGTGCCAGTGCTTCTATGGCAAAGCCGCCTACACCGCCGATTCCAAATACCGCCACATGGGCAGAGGCTAAGCGTGCTAAGCCTTCATTTCCGATTAATAATCTTGTTCGTTCAAATTGGTCCTTCATTCTTTTTTCAATCCTTATTCATATAATTTCCCATCAACGTATAAATCAGTTCACTGTCATAGCCCAAGGTGGATAGTCTTCTCCCCATTTTGCCCAAAAGCTTTTTGTCCATGGGCCTATCTTGGGCAATTTTTTCCGCTTCCCGGCAGGCGTTTTCATATTCCTGCTGGGATAGGCTAAGCCCCTCACTTTCTTCGTAACGGTCAATACCTAGCTCCAGAAGATCTCCGTTAATGCCCTTTTCTCTTAACTCTCTAAAAATATTTCGTCTGCCTTGGCGTTTTCCCATACGATAACGAAGGTATTCTTCGCAATAGCGAAGGTCATCAATATAGTGAAGATCCGTCAGGCGTGCTAGCTCTTCTTCTATCTCCGTTGAAGAAAACTCTTTTTTTTCTAAAAACTGTTTCATCTCTAGGGTTGTTCGGCTTCGATGGGCCAAGTGACTCATGGATACATCATTAATATTCATAGCTATCTCCTGCGGTTGCAATAATGCAGTTTTCTCCTAATTTGGATTTGAGGGTACAAATGCCCTCAATACCGGTACAATGTACGGGCATAATTTGATGGACATTTTGCTCAATTACGCCATCAATCACCGTTTCTCGTGTTGCCTTGTCGCAAGCATATAAATGCATACCGGCAACCAGCAATTTTATAGGCTCACCAGGGAAAATTTGATTTACATAATTCAATGTATTGACAACCCCTGTATGACTACAACCGGAAAAGACAAAGATGCCGCCTTCTTCCTTGATGGCAAGGAATTGTTCGTGGCTCATGTCATCGGGACGGTAGCTCCCCTCTTCTGTTTTTTCAAAGAACTGTTCCGGCTGCAGGTCTTTGGCTGTTTGGGGAATGGTGCCGGAAATGAAGAGGTTTTCTGTAATTGGTGTAAGCCCTTCGGTTAAGCAGAGCCTTGATTCCACCTCCTTGCGGGACCATTTGATTCCTGAAGTGTGGGCCTGAAGCTGTCCGTTTTTCATTCCATAGGTTTCCCGAAAGGCATTTTTGTGGATGTAAATGGGTGCAGTTTGATTTTCGCGACAAAACTGGGGAATCCCGCCGGTGTGGTCATAGTGGCCATGGCTAATTACCACCAGATCAACCTTGCGGAGATCTACATTGAGTTTCTTTGCATTTTCTGCGAAAATTGCAGATGCTCCCGTGTCAAACAAAATGGTTTTTTCTTCGGTTTGGATATAAATCGATAACCCATGCTCTGCAAAGATTCCCGGGCTATTGGTTTTGTTTTCAACTAAAAATTTAAATTTAATCATGGTTAAGCCCCTTTCTTTTTCCGGAAAAATTCATTCCGATGACTGCGGCAATAATGAGGATGCTACAGTAGATATGATAAGGCAAAATCGCTTCCTTTAGCAAAACTACACCGGCTACAATGGAGATTGCCGTGGAGAGGTTTCCAAAAATTGCAGCGTTGGTAGAAGGTAGATTTCCCTGCATATAGGCCATGAGCTGTGCAGAAATCAGGATGCAGAACACCCCCAGATAGATGATGGAAACGGTAAACTCTATGTGGGTAAAGGGCTGAAAATATTCGGCAAAATTCTTGTTGATTAGCCCGTCAACCACAGCGGCTACCTTGAAGAACACAAAGCCTTCCACAATAATCATGGTGGTAATTTCAAACGGGGTATAGCTGGCTCGAACATAGCGAGTAAGCACATTGTGTATGGCCATAGACAAGCTAGAAAGCAGCAATAGTGCAGTGCCAAGAGGGCTAAAGGAAATTCCTGTAGCGCCGCGAACAATCATATAGATCAAAGTGCTAACGCAGACAAACATAAATATGGTTTGGAGGGGTGTTCCCTTTTCTTTTAAAAAAATCGTAGCCAATAAATGAACCAATACCGGCACGATGGAAAACAAAATGGCACTTTCAATGGAAGAACTAAAGGCTAGCCCTACCGTTTGAAGGGCAATGAAGGCAATGTAAAAAAAACCTGTAAGCAAGGCCATTCCCTTTGGCTTTTCCTTTAATTTCAATTTTTGTTTAGAAAATAAAAGAACCAAAAGAATCCCAATCAAGGCAAAATCAAAACGATAAGTCAAAATTTGCAGTGACGTTGCATAGGAAACACAGGTTTTTACGCTGACAAAGGAAAATCCTACAACAAAAGAAAAACAAATCCCGGCAAAATAAGGCTTTAATCCAGTATGTTTATCCATATTTCCTCCTTGGTCCCCTTGGCAACGGTACAATGGGTATCCTCCGTAATGGGGCAATCGGTCAAATAAATTCCGTTAATTTCTGTGAGAAGCTGTCCTTCAGAAACCATATTCACTTTGCTGATTTCTGTTGCCAACGTACTGCCAAAGTATTTGGTATATGCTTCCTTTCTACACCAAACAGAGAAGAACCCGGCTTCCCCTGTTTGGGAAATATAGTCTTGCTCCTCCGGCGTGAAAAATCGTTTGGCAACGCGGTCCATTCCCAAGGGCTTTATTCGCTGAATATCAATCCCCACAGGGCTATTGCCCATAATGCAAAGCCAAAGCGTGCCGGTGTGGGAGATAGAAAAATGGATGGGAAGATCCTCAAAATACGGTTTTCCTTCTGCTGTACGCAAAATTGTTGGCACCGTTGAAGGGTCCCCGCCCCCTTGTTTTAGATAGGTTTGAACTGCACGAAGAATCAGTGCATCTGTATTTTCTTTTTCCGATCCGCTACCGGAAAACTCATTAAAAATATATAATTTCATCTTTCACCTCATAACAATTTATTATACCAAAAAAGGAGTATTCTTCGCAATGATTGTAAAGAAACTCCTTTATTCTTTTTCCTAGGGCAAAAACCCGATTTACAGGCGTTCAAGAACCCGCTTGTATCCGTCTGCACCATAGACGAGACATTTGTTGATTCGGCTGATTGTCGCCGTAGAAGCATTGGTCTCTTCTTCAATTTCGCTGTAGGTTTTCTTTTCGTTTAATAGTTTTGCAACCTGTAATCGCTGTGCGATAGCATGAATTTCATTAACTGTGCAAATATCTTCAAAAAAACGATAACATTCTTCTTCGTTTTCTAGTGATAAGATACCTTTGAACAATTCATCAATGTCGCTTCGCTTAAACTTTGATTCGTATCCCATTCTCTAACTCCTTCCAATGCACTTTAGCACTTTACAGTACTATTATAGCATTAGTTTAATCTCTGGTCAATAATTTCACTTTACTGTAAGAGTTCCAGTGCTTTTTGTAATTGAGAATCAGGATCGGAAACCTCATGGTCTGGGGCTACACCCTTTTCGTGAATTTGATTTCCTTTGGGTGAGAAATATTGCATGGTGGTCAGTTTAAATGCTGAGCCGTCTTTTAGCTGTGTTGTGCTTTGAACGATACCCTTTCCAAAGCTTGTGGTCCCTACGATTTTTCCCGGGTTACTGTCTTTCACTGCTGCAGCGAGAATTTCCGATGTGCTGGCAGTTTTTTCGTTAATGAGCAAGATGTAAGGCAATGCGGTTTTGTCACTATCTGAAGAAAGCACTTTTTTCTGGCCATGCTTGTCCTCTAAGTAAGTGATGGTCCCCTCCCCCAGTAGTAAATCTGCAATTTGTGTTCCGGAATTTACCAGGCCGCCGCCATTGTTTCTCAGATCGATGACTACGCCGTTAACGCTGTTTACTTCCATGTCTTTTAGTGCAGCTTCAAAGTCTGCCGCGGTCGCTTCTTCAAAAGCGGAAATTTGAATATAGCCGATATTCCCTTCAAGGGTACTGCTGGTTACCGATTGGTTAATAATTTTTTCTCTGGTTAGCTCAACGGAATGTTCACTGCCATCGCGAAGATAGGTTATCTTTACTCGGGTACCCGCTTTTCCTCGCATGGCTGCACCAATGTCCTCTAGCTGGGTATAAGGCTTATCGTCTACCATGGTGAGGATATCGCCGATGGCAATTCCTGCTTTTTTTGCCGGGCCGTTGGGGGCGATGTCGGTAATGATAATATTGTCTGCCTGATCCTTGGTAAAGGTGACGCCAATTCCTTCCAGTTCACCTAAGGTTGAAGTTTTCCAGGATTCATATTCTTCCTTGGTCATATAGCCGGAATAGATATCGTCAAGACCTTTAAATAGACCGTGGTAAAGGGCATTTTTTAACGCCTCCTCATCTACATCCTTGTAAAACTTTTCACTGACCTCTCCCCAAAGGGCATCAAGCTTTCCGTAGCGCTGTTCATAACGTAAAAGCTCTTGATATTCCTTTTGAGAAATTTTTGCGGTTCCGATTCCTTGACTGTGAAGTAGTGCAGTTAAACCAAAACAGCAAATCGCGCCAAAGAAAAACGTTCCCACGAGGATCAGCACCAGGTTCTTTTTTTGTATATTCATAACTCTCCTCTTTTACTATAGGATATCTTCAATTTGAAGCTGTATTTTTTCTTTTCCTTGCCAAACATTAAGGGAAAGCCTTCCGATTAACTCCACAGGTTCTCCGGAAAAAACTTTGTCCTTATATTCCGCTCCCTTGCCAAAAAGTACACAGTCAACAGAGAGACTTGAAGGGAAATTTGCAACGAAACGCAAATGCTGGCCCTTGTTTCCCATAAGTGCCTGTCGACTGAGACGAATATTCTTAAAAGAAAAGCAAGGCTTTTGATTGGCACTGCCAAAGGGTGCTAAGCTTTCCAGTTGGGCGATGAGGGATAAGGAAATGTCTTCGGCTACAAGCTCTAAGTCTGCAAGAGTTTTTTCGCTGAGCAAATTGGGGTCTTCCTTTTTGCGTTCCTCCAAATCTGCGTGTACACCTGCCCTAAGCAGCTCTAGGTTTTCTTCTTTGATTAAAAAGCCACAAGCGCCGCTATGCCCGCCAAAACGCTCAAATAAGGCTTCATACTTTTTGATTAGCTCATATAAATTCACATTGGCAATGCTTCGGCCGGTTCCCTTGAGAAATTCTCCAGAAGGCGTCACGATTGCAATTGGTTTTTCAATATTTTCTTTGATTTTCCCTGCCACGATGCCGGTGATCCCTTCGTGGGCATCTTCGGCCTTGATGATGGGAAAGTTACATTGACTATACTCCTCTAAAATTCTGGCATAGCAATATTGATAGGTTTCCTCTTGTACGGTCTTTCTTCGAGTGTTGTATTCCATCAGCTGGTGTGCCCGACTGAATGCTTTTTCTGGGTTGGTTTCCATCAAGAATTCCACGCCTAAATTGGCATCGGCAATGCGGCCGGCGGCATTTAAGTGGGGAACAATTCCAAAGGCAACCTGTTCAGAGCCAATTTGGCCCATAGGTAGAGAAATTTCTTTGGCTAGGGTAGCCAAGCTAAGCCGGCCACCTTGGTTTAGTCGATTAAGACCATACTTTACCAGCGTTCGGTTTTCATCCACAAGGGGAACAATATCCCCTATGGTGCCTATGGCAACCAGGTCAAGGAGATCGTTGAGGGCGGATTTGGGTAAGTTGGTTTTTTGCTGAAGTCCCTGCGCCAATTTAAAGGCAACGCCACAGCCGGCGAGGTTTGGGAAGGGATAAGTACATTCTTTTTGCTTGGGGTTAATCAGCAGGCAGTCAGCCTGAACCTGATCGATACTATGATGGTCGGTAACCAAAATTTTTAAACCCAAGGATTTTGCATATTCTACTTCTTCATAAGAAACACTGCCGCAGTCTACGGTTACAATTAAGCTGACTCCGGCATCTTTGATTTTTTTTATTGCATCGTTATTTAGTCCATAACCTTCGGTAAATCGTGAGGGAATATAGTGTTGGATATTGTCCGTAAGGTGTGTCAGCATACTTTTTAGGATGCAGATAGAGGTGATTCCGTCGGTATCATAGTCTCCGTAAATACAGATCTTCTCCCCCAAAGAAATTGTTTCCAATATTAAATCCACTCCTGCTTCTAGGTTAAGAAGCAAGAATGGATTGTAAGTTTTCTTTGGTTTGGGAGATAAGAATTCAAGAATTTCCTCTTGGCTGCTTATCCCACGATGTTGTAAAAGCTGCGCAACGATGGGGTGTAAGGTGAACATTATAGATAACCCATCGGATTGGTATAGTTACCATTGATTCTCACTTCAAAATGCAAATGTGCTCCGGTAGAATTCCCTGTACTACCTACATAAGCAATGGTTTGACCTTGAGAAACAGTCTGTCCCGCACTAACTGCAAATCCGCTACAGTGTGCGTACAACGTAACCTCACCGCCGCCATGGTCAATTAATACCTTGTTTCCATATCCATCGGTGTTGTTGGCCATAATGACTCTACCAGATTTAGAAGCAACAATCTTGGCTCCATGTGGCGCACCGATATCGATCCCGGTGTGCAGCTTAGAGGTTCCAAAGATTGGGTGAATTCGATAGCCAAAGGGAGAGGTTACATTGGTGTAACCCGGTGTAGGCCATGCAAAGCCACTGCCGGAATTGGGAACATCACTGCCTGAAGTGGCATCATTGATTTCACTGGTTAGGGCATTGGCATCAGCCACCAATTGATCGATTTCTGCTTCTAATTTTGCGTTATTGTTTGCCACTGCAGTTTTCTTTTCTGCAACCGCATTTTTGTCTGCGGAAAGAGCGGCCTGTTTATCGGCAATGGCAGCTTTTTGTTCTGCTAGTTCATTTTGTTTTGCCGTTAACGCAACTTGTTTTTCTTCTATTTTTGCGTATTCTTTTTCCAGGGTTTCTACAAGATTCTTGTCCCCGGAATAGATTTCCTTAACCATGTCAATATTGCTTAATAGGTCAGAAACATTCTCAGAAGACAAAATAACATCAATAAAGCCGATGGTTCCGCTTTTGTACATGTTGCGGAGTCTTGCATTTAGTCCATCTACGCTTTTATCAATTTCTTTTTTTTGTACATCCAGCTCAGCGGTTAATGCATCGACTTCAACCTGAACGCCGGCCATAGTTCCTACTAGCGTGTTGATTTCCTTTTCGGCATCGGCAATTTTGGCTTCTAATGCACCTACCTCGCTGCCAAGCTGGGACTCTGTATTCTTTCCTTGCTTCAATTCTTGTTGTTTGTTTCCAATGGAATTATTGATTTCGCTCAGGCTAGCACCATAGGCACTAAGGCTTCCCCCGATTAAGGTCAATATTGTTACCACACATAAAACAATTCTAAATTTCTTATTCATCAATTCTCCAAAACCTCCTCTTTATGTATCTAGGAATCTTCTCATGGATATAATACTTCCCCAAGCACCGATGCTCACGCCCAGTGCCAAGAATATCCAAATTAAGTTAAAGGCCAAAAATCCTACGGGAACCAGTGGCGTGGAAAGGACAGCCATAATGTTGTTGCCGATAGCAGCAATGACTCGTCCATAGATCAAGGCAACAATTCCTGCAGAAAGGAGGGCGGAAAAGCCTCCGATAATAATTCCTTCTGCAAGGAAGGGGCCACGAATAAACCAGTTGGTTGCACCTACGTATTTCATAATGCTAATTTCTTCGGAACGGTTTAATACGGTAAGCTTGATGGTGTTGGCAACCACCACAATGGAAACGATAATCAAGAAGGCCATAATAATAATGGCAGCAATCTGCATCATATTGGTTGCGCTGAGAAGCTTATCTACCGTGTCCTTGTAATACTTTACATCCTCTATTCCACTAAGGGTTTTTGCCTGCTCGGCCACGTCCCCAGCCTTGTTTAGGTCGACCATGGTCACTACAAGGGAGTTTGGAAGTGGGTTTGCAGACAAGCTATCCAGCAAGTACCCGCTTTCGCCCCATCGAGTTTTCAACGTCGTCATGGCTTCTTCTTTGGTTTTGTAATCTACCGCCTCCACATTGTCCCATTTGGAGACCTGCTCCTTCATGCCCAAAATCGTGGCTTCTGGAGTATCATCCTTAATGAAAATTTCAATGGTGTTATAGTCCTGTTTTATGGATTCTGCGGCAGTGTTTACATTGATAATCACAATAAAAAACAAGCCGAGAATCAGTAGCATCGCTGTGATGGCAAACACCGAAGCCACAGTCATTGCGCCGTTTCTTCGAATCTGCCTCCAGGATTGCTTGAGTGTATATTTAAATCTATTCATCATCTTTGCTTAACAACCCTCCTCTTCTCCTAAATACATCGCTGTCCGTGGAGATGCTGCTTTGCGTCTCTTCTTGTGTCTCATGCATTTCGTATGCACCAAATTCATCTCGAACGATCTTCCCACTATCAATGGTAATTACTCTTTTTTTCATTCGATCTACAATGTCCTTGGCATGGGTAACCATGACAACGGTTGTTCCTCTTTCATTGATTCGCTCCAATAATTTCATAATTTCGGAAGCGGTTTCCGGGTCTAGGTTTCCGGTTGGTTCATCTGCAATCAGCACAGTGGGTTTGTTTACAATGGCTCTTGCAATGGCAACACGCTGCTGCTCTCCAGCAGACAATTCATCCGGATACTTGTTTGCGTTACTGCTGATCCCCACTAGGCTTAATACCTGTGGAACCTGCCTTCTGATGGCTCTGCTTGATTGATGAGTAATTTCCATAGCAAAAGCAACGTTCTCAAACACGGTCTTATTGTTAAGCAACCGAAAGTCTTGAAAAACGATGCCGATATTTCTCCTATGGTTAGGAATTTCTCTATTGGATAGGGTCGTTATTTCCTTACCCTTTACTTTTATACTGCCTGCATCGGCACTAATTTCTTTTAAAATCAGCTTGATGAAGGTTGATTTGCCGGCACCACTTGGGCCGACTAAAAATACAAA
>JAVWKI010000062.1:0-9119 GCA_036638575.1 Anaerovoracaceae bacterium
ACGCCTATCCTTTCAATACTTTACCCGAGTAGATAAGCTAGGATGGTGGTGCGGAATTGCTTTGCTTTCTAGTATGTGCCGTTATGGGCTTTTGAAATGGATTCCTACCTATTATGCACTGGATACCGGGAAACAACTACTAGGCGAAACCTTCTCCAATATTTTGCTTCCTGCGGGAATGGCTTTTGGTACCTTACTGCTTACCTGGATAGGCGGAACCCTACTTAAGCACAACAAGGGCGTAGTCATTGTTTGGGCAGCGGCACTAAGCGGAGCACTCATTATTATTTTCCCTATGACAAACAATCCTACCGTTGTCCTTGTGGGCATCTTTTTTACCGGTTTTTTCCTTTATGGTATTAATGGTATGCTTTGGCTATATGCTATCGAAACCGGCTGCCGATATTTTTCCGGAAGAATGACCGGTGTATTAAACTGCTGTGCCTATTTGGGTGCAACCCTAGAAAGCTTTATCTTTCCTGCCGTAATTCGAATGACAGAAGAAATCATTTCTGTTTTTATCCTTATGGAGGCCCTCTGTGTAGGGATGATTGTGTTGGGCATGATTGTCAGCAATAAGAATACGGTTATTGAACCAGAAGTGAAAGAATAAGCCTTCTTTTCAAATTAAAGATTACTTAAAGAATAGAATAAGATTATTGTAAAAAAGACAGATGAGGACTAACATTAATGGAGTAAATTGCTACTTGATGAAGGAGGTCTACAGATGTCTTTAATTTTAGGTATGGACACCGGCGGCACGTTTACCGATGGTGTAATTTTAGAAAATGAAACAAAAACGATTCTCGCTAAGGCAAAAGCACCTACAACCAAAGAAAATTTAACCATTGGACTTCGCGGTGCACTGGATGCCTTGAATTTTTCCCAATGGTCAAAAATTGAGCTAGTTTCCCTTTCCACAACCCTTGCAACCAATGCAATCGTTGAAGGGAAAGGCGGGCGGGTAGCCTTGATTTATATGGGTACAGAAATAGACGAGCCCTTACCAGAGGTTATTTCCATTAAGGTAAAGGGGAAATATACAATTATGGGCGAATGTGTAGAAGACACAGATGAAGAAGAAATCAAAGGCGCCTTGATGGAGCTTAAAGGCAAGGTTGATGCCATCGCCATTTCCGGCTATGCAGGCGTAAGAAATCCAAAACACGAAAAACTGATTCGTTCCTTTGTGCAAGAGCTTCTCGGCGTTCCTACGGTCTGTGCACATCAGCTTACTTCGGCGCTTGGCTTTCATCATCGCACGGTAACGGCCATTCTGAACGCCAAACTCATTCCCATTATTGAGGAACTGCTTTCTTCCACAAAAGCCGTCTTAATGGAGAAGGGGATAACTGCGCCGGTGATGATTGTCAAAGGTGACGGAACCTTAATGAGTGAAGAAACGGCCAAGGAAAAGCCCATCGATACCATTTTGTCCGGACCTGCAGCCAGTGTTATGGGCGGATTGTTTCTTACTGGTTGTGCAGATGGCTTGGTGGTTGACATGGGCGGAACAACTACGGATATTGCCCACATTAGTGAAGGTAGGGTAAAAACCAAGCCAGAGGGCGCAAAGGTTGGCGGCTGGTATACAAGAGTCCAGGCTGCGGAAATTTCAACCTTTGGCCTTGGCGGAGACAGCAGGATTTTTTTACAGCCAGACGGCAGCATTCAAATTGGGCCGGAAAAGGTTACACCAATTTCCCTTGCAGGAAAAGAACACCCACTTTTAATTCATGAGTTAAAGAGCTTTCAGCGGGTGGGAGAATTTAAAACTTATTTAGCACAGGAAACCGACTGTTTCAGAAGATTAAGCCTTGCAGAAGAAGATGAAGAAGATCGCGTTCTTTCTCTCCTTGCCTCAGGCCCCCATAGCCTAACCTATATTGCAAAGGCCTTGGGACAAGATCCCGAAACCTTGGACTTAACTTCTTATGTAAAGGAAGGGAAGCTAGAACGCATTGGGCTAACCCCTACAGATATTCTTCATATACAAGGGAGCTATACTCCGGGGAACCGAGAAATTGCCCAGGCTAGTGCAGAGATTCTTGCCAGAAGACTAGAACTGCCTTTGCAAAAATTTGTTCGCCTTTGTCAGGACCAAATTATTTCTCGACTGGCACTGGCTTGTATGCAAAGCCTAGCGGACTTCCAAGGGGAAACCCTTGACCTGGCAGCCAGCCCGGAAGCCAATTATTTGTTATCTGCAGCCTTTTCAGGAAAGGCCAACGGACTATTTCGTGCAAATGTCCAACTAACCACGCCGATTATTGCCATTGGTGCACCGGCGGAAGCCTGGATCACTAAGCTAGAAGCACTGTTAGGGCAGGTGATTGTTCCTCCTGATGCGGATGTTGCCAATGCTGTAGGTGCTGCAGTAGGGAAGGTAACTCACGTTGTACAATGCCAAGTCAGCTTAATCGGAACTAGCTTTGTCCTAAACCTTCCTGAAGAGCGGCTAGTTTATTCTACCAAGGAGGAAGCCATGTTTTATGCCGTACACCTTGGGCGAGCAGAGGTAGAAAAGAAATTAACCGCCTCAGGTTGTCTAAGATGGACCATCAACGAAGAGCAAGAAACCTTACTTCATGAGATTTCTACCGATAAAGACAAGGTTTATGTGGGTACAAAATTCAGGTTTATTGGCGTAGGACAGGATCTTTAAGTAATCTTTACAAAACCTTATACAACTCCATAAGTAACGTTAAGAGGTCCTTTAAGAGGGCCTCTTATAATTAAATCATCAAATAAGTTAATTAAAGCAAACGCTATAATAATTTTAAGGAGGATTTGAATATGTATAACAGAAAGTACACAGAAAAGATTGAATTGGCAGTTTTAGACACAGCAGGAACATTCTGTGACGGCCCTGGAGATTTGAGACACAGATGGCCACTTGATGACCTTAGAGGTTGTAAGGCACCGGTAATTCCTTTCTACGAAGCATTAATGCAGTTCGGAATCGAATGTGACTGGGCAACAATCAGAAAACCAATGGGCAATTTCAAACCAACACACTTAAGAATGTTATTAAACGACCCTGCAATTGCAGCTCAGTGGGAAGAAAAATATGGCAAGCCTTGGACAGAAGAAGATTTTGACAAAATTTTGGCAGCGTTCAGACCATTGATGTCAAAATATATCGTAGACGAAGATTTAGCAAAACCAATCCCTGGAGCAGTAGATTGTATCGCTAAACTAAGACAGGCAGGCATCCTAGTTGGATGTGACACTGGCTACTATGAAGAAGACTCTCTTGCATTAAACAAACTATTAGAAGATCAGTATGGACTAAAATTCGACGTAGTTACAAATGCAGAAAAGGTTCCTGGAAGACCGGCTCCATTCATGGTATATGACTGCATGCTCAGTGCATATAAGATGACTCAGAAAGCTATTCCTTGTGAAGCAGTAGTAAAAATCGATGACACTGCAGCTGGTATGAAATGCGGAAACAACGCAGGTTGCTGGACTATCGGACTATATGCATCAGGATCAAATGACTATGATACATTAGCAGCATCAAAACCTGACTTCCTAGTTCCAGACGTATCATATGTTCCAGAAATCATCTTCGGACAGATTGAACCAAGACTAAGAAGAGGCGAAAGACCGGGACAAGGACTAATCGAAACAATCTAGTTGACATTTATATATCTTAGATAAATGGGATATTCCGGCAGCTCTATTAGGGCAGGAGTATCCCATTTACGAATCAGCACCATGCTGAAAGGAGGAATAGGAGTGAGCGAAGAAAAAAACAATAATTTAGGCTATACCAACGAGCAATATAAAAAATTTAAGAAAAATGCAATTATCGTATTGCTAGGATTTTCATTCTTATACTGTATCATCTACAGTGGTCGTTTAAATCTTAGTGCAGCCATGCCGATGATGCTAGAACAAACAGAATGGACCAAAGCAGATCTAGGTATTTTATCCGCCATCTTCTTTTGGACTTACGGAATGGGTCATTTATTTAATGGCCGTATGGGAGAAATCTTTGGTATAAACAAGTTTATTTTTGCAGGAATTATTCTTTCTGCTGCAGCGAACGTACTGGTTAGCTTCCAAACATCCTTGGTGATTATTTGTATCCTATGGGGCTTTAATGGATATTTTCAGTCCATGATGTGGTCTCCTGGAATCGCATTACTTTCACAATGGTGGCCAGGAAATAGAAGAGGCTTTGCCACAGGCTTTGCCAATGCGTTTTCCGGATTTGGACAGGTTTTTGCAACCTTAACTGTAATTTTTGCCTTTAGCGTTGCTCCAGATATGGGATGGAAAGCCGCCTTTGTTTTCCCGGCCTTTGTCATGATCCCTGGCGTAATTATCTACGTTTTGATCGTCAAAGACAGTCCTAAAAAAGCCAAGCTTCCAGAGTACAAAGAAGCGGATGAGGGAAGGGCAGAGGAGGAAGAGGAGCTTAAACGTGTGGTTGCCTCCAAAGGAAAGCTTTACCCTTATCTATACCTATTCAAAAAGTGGAGATTTGATATGTGGCTCATTATCATTGCCGGTTCAAGTATTGGCAGATATGGGTTATTAACTTGGGTTCCTACTTACTATGTACAGGAATTTAACGTAGAGATTAAAGATGGTCTTCTTGGCTCTGTATTTTTGCCTTTGGGCATGGCCTTTGGAACCTTTATCATCCCTTGGCTTACAGACAGATTCTGTCCAAATAATCGACTTCCGGCAGTAATCATCTGCGCCCTGGTTTCCGGAGCAATGGTCTTTGGATTTATGGGCATTGGCCCTGGAATTGGTGCAGGCATCCTCTTGTTTGTCGCAGGCTTCTTCATTTATGCAATCAATGGTATTGTATGGGCTTATGCAACAGACGTAGGCGGAAGAGTATTTGCTGGAACCGCAGCAGGTGTACTGGATGCTGCTGCATACATCGGTGCTTCTGTACAGGCAGTATTCTTTGGTTTTGTATTAGAAAACAGCGGAAACTGGACCCTAGTTTTCACCTGTATAACAGGCGTTTGTGTAGTAATTACAATCGCTGCAATTATTGCAGGTATCGGACTAAACAAAAATAAGGCGAAGTAGTTAGAAGTAGTTACTTTATCACAATTTATCAACATAAAACAATTTATCACTAAATTGACAAGGAGGAACGAACATGGAATATCCTAAAGTAAAAAGAAACGTATTATTAAACCCTGGTCCTGCAACAACAACGGATACAGTGAAGTATGCACAGGTAGTTCCGGATATCTGCCCAAGAGAAAAAGAATTCGGACAGATCATGAAGGAAATGGGAGATGATTTAGTAAAAATCGTTCATGGTGATTTAGACAAGTATACTGCAGTTTTATTTACCGGTTCCGGAACCGTAAATATTGATGCTTGCGTAAACTCACTAGTTCCAGAAGGAAAGAAGATCCTAGTTGCAAATAATGGTGCCTATTCAGGTAGAGCAACAGAAGTTTGCCAGTATTATCACATGGATCACATTGACCTCCAGCTTCCAATTACAGAGCCTGTAGATGTGGCTAAGGTAGAAGAAGCATTAAAAGCGAATCCTGATGTTGCTGTAGTATATTGCTGCCATCATGAAACCGGCACAGGCGTGTTAAACCCTATCAGAGAAATCGGTGCAGTTGCACATAAGTATAACTGTATCATGGTCGTTGACACAACTTCAACCTATGCAATGAGACCAATCAACATGGATGAAGATAACCTAGACTTTGTAATGGCTTCTGCACAAAAAGGACTAATGTCCATGACTGGTTTATCTTATGTTATTGGTAACACAAAGATGATCGAAGAATCAAAGAACTATCCAACCAGATCTTACTACACCAACCTTTATATGCAGTATAACTTCATCAAAAATAAGGGTGAAATGCATTTCACTCCACCGGTTCAGACTGTATATGCAACAAGACAGGCAATCAAAGAGTACTGGGAAGTTGGAGAAGAAGCAAAATGGGCAAGACATCAGGCATTGTGGGAAGCAATTTATAAGGGTCTTGATCGCCTAGGATTCCAGACAATTATTCCTAAGGAAATCCAGTCCAAGCTAGTTGTTTCTGTTCTATATCCAAATGATAAGAACTTTGATTTCACAAAGATTCATGATTATTGCTTCGAAAGAGGATTCACTATCTATCCGGGTAAAGTTTCTGACCTACCAACCTTCAGACTTTGCTCACTGGGTACAATCGTTCCTGAAGATATTGACGATTTCTTCGTTTGTCTAGAGGAAGCGATGAGACATTTTGCAGTACAGATTCCTTGTAAGTATTAATAAAATAAAAAAACTAAACAACACTTATGCTACGGTACCTTTTGGGTGGCGTAGCATAAGTGCGTTAACGCTTAAATGAAAGGAGAAATTTATGCAAGTACACAGAACCGAAGGCGATATTAATCTTACCGATGAACGCAGTAAATGGCAGGAAAAAAATTTAGGAAGCAAAACCAAAAAACTCTTGGCTGAAGATAGCAAATACTTTATTCAACAGGCATTATCCACTCCATGTTTAGATGCAGTATACAAGGTTGATGGGATTTATATCCTCGATGAAGATGGCAGAATGATTATGGATTTCCATGGAAATAGTGTGCATCAGTTGGGATATAACCACCCTGTGATTATTGATGCATTAAAAACACAACTGGATAAGCTTAGTTTTTCTCCGCGAAGATATGCCAACAGCCAAGCAACGGCTTTGGCAAAAAAACTGTCAAAGCTGATGCCTAAGCCCGGATACAAAGTTTTGTTTACCCCTAGCGGTGCTGCATCCAACGAAATTGCACTGAAAATGGTCAGAAAGGTTACCGGAAAGCACAAGGTGATTTCCCTTTGGGACTCCTTTCATGGTGCAAATTTAGGAACAATTTCCATCGGTGGGGAAGCACATTTTCGTGCTGGAATCGGCCCTTTACTTTCGGGCTGTGAACATGTAATGCCATACAACTCCTATCGTTGTACTTTTGGTGAATGTGAAAACTGTGGACTGAAATGCATCGATTACATTGAATATGTGTGCAAAAGCGAAGGGGACATTGGTGCAATCATCATGGAGCCTATCCGCTGCACAGATGTTCAAATTCCGCCAAAGGAATACTATCAGAGACTTCGTGAAATTTGTGATCGATATGATGTTGCACTAATTTTTGATGAAATTCCTACTGCCTTCGGACGAACCGGAACCATGTTTGCCTTTGAGCATTACGATATTGTGCCGGATATTTTAGTTGTAGGAAAAGGCTTAGGTGGAGGAATCTTTCCTTTCTCAGCAGTAATTGCCTCGGAGAAATTTGATCGGTGTCAGGATATTTCTCTTGGCCATTATACTCACGAAAAAAGTCCTTTAGGTGCTGCGATTGGTCTAGCACTAATTGATTACATTGAAAAAGAAAAGCTACTCAACCATGTGGCGAAGATTAGCAATATCATGAAAACCAAGGCACTGGAAATGAAAGAAAAGTACCCGGTTATCGGTGATGTACGAATTGTTGGTGCATTACTGGCTATAGAATTGGTCAAGGATAAAAAAACAAAAGAAAAAGAAGTCGATTTGGCTGAAAAAATTCTTTATGCTTGCCTAGAAGGAGGACTTTCCTTTAAAATTTCACAGGGTAATGTGTTAACCCTTGCTCCTCCATTGATTATTAGTGAAGCGGAAATCTCTTGTGCCATGAAAATTGTAGAAAAGGCTCTACAGGAACAAACTGAATAGGATGCACAGTCTTTAATTAGGATAAAAGGATGGATTCAATTTTTGAACTCCATTCTTTTTTATGGGGAATATACAATCCTTCCCTTAAGCTTGCTATGGATATTGCTGCAGCCTTTCAGGTGAAAGTAGAAGATATTTTTGAATTTGTGGAGGACGAGGAGAAACCCCTTTGAATCCTTGCTCCTCAGTGCACCTCTATTTGACAAACTTATAACCTACGCCGCGAACGGTTTTGATGTATGCAGGTTTTTCTGGATTGGGTTCAATTTTTTTCCTTACATTGCTAATGTGCACCATGACGGTTCGAACGTCATTTTCTTCATCATAGGTTCCCCAAAGGTTATTAAATAATTGCTGCGTGGTAAATACCCGGTTAGGGTTTTTGCAAAGAATAGAAAGTAGATCAAATTCCGTTGCGGTAAGATGAACTTCATTTCCTGCAAGCATCACGGTATGTGCAGAGAAGTTGATTTCTAGTTGCCCGAAGGTTACGACGTCTTCTCCCGTCAAGCCCTCTGCACTTCCTCGTTGCAGATTACTTCTCCGAAGATGTGCCTTGACCCTGGCAATCAGCTCTGTCGGGCTAAAGGGCTTGGTAATGTAATCATCTCCGCCGATGGTCAATCCGATGACCTTGTCTACATCGTCGCTCTTACAGCTAACAAAAACAATGGGAACGTCACTTTGTTCCCTGATTTTCCCACAAACGTCTATACCGGAAATTCCCGGCATCACCACATCTAAAAGAATCAAATCTGGGTTTTCACTTTGTGCTAGGTCTGCCGCCTTGGTACTGTCTGTTGTCCACACGACTTGATATCCTTCTCTAGAAAGATACAGTCGCATTAATTGAATGATCTCCATTTCATTATCCACGATCATAATCTTATCTTGTGACATTAAATGCTCCTTCCATCACTTCGGTGCTCCCAATTAATACTGTATACACACATTTTACCTTAGTGAAGTGAGAAAAACAATAACAGATCGGCTGATACTAAAAAAATGAAGAAATAAAATTCCCCGCAAAGCCTCTGGTGGGAAATTCCAGCCGCTTACTTTGTGGGGAATGATTTTGTTCTTCTTTATCTTCGTTGTTGATTTCTTGCATCTCTTTTGTTTCTGATGATCAGAATATATTTGAACGTGGTAACAATAATTACCAGCGCCAACAGTCCGTAGGCAAAAAATCCCGGTAATTTCCAAACAAATGCGATACATACAAGCAGTAGCAATACGTCAAATGCTATTTTTTTGGCCAATTTGCATGCCTCCCTTCTTTATCCTTCATGGCACCATAACATGCAAAATATATCATACTATATTTCCGCTGAAATTGCTCTCTTTTTTTTATGAATTGTCAACCAAAAATGAAAATGTCCCAAAATTTTCAAAACATTAGCACCGATTTTT
>JAVWKI010000063.1:0-9097 GCA_036638575.1 Anaerovoracaceae bacterium
AGACTATCCTGATCATGTTATGGTTGCCTCCATTATGGGAAGTAATGAAGAAGAATGGAAACAGCTAGCCAAAATGTGTGATCAGTGCGGAGCAGATTTAATTGAAGGAAACTTCTCTTGTCCGCAGATGACCTCTCATGATATGGGATCGGATGTAGGAACAAACTTGGAATTAGTGGAAAGCTATTCCAGAGCGGTTTCTAGCACAACGAAGATTCCGTTTATTGCAAAGATGACGCCAAACTGCAAGAGCATGGAAGAACCGGCTCGTGCTGCAATTCGCGGCGGAGCAGCATCAGTGTCTGCTATCAATACCATTAAATCCATTACCAATATCGACTTTGAAAACATGACTGCAATGCCGGTTGTTGATGGAAAGTCATCTATTTCAGGATACTCCGGTGCAGCAGTTAAACCTATTGCACTAAGATTTATCGCACAGATGCTGCAAGATCCAATGCTCAAGCATTTAGAGATCTCTGGTATTGGTGGTATCGAAACCTGGAGAGATGTAGCAGAATTTTTAGCCTTAGGTTGCAGAAATATTCAGGTAACAACAGCAATTATGCAGTACGGTTACAGAATCGTGGAAGACATGGCCAGTGGTCTAATGCACTTCATGGATGAACGTGGATACAATAAGCTAGACGATTTCATTGGTCTTGCATTGCCGAACATCATTCCGGCAGAGGATCTAAACAGAGACTTTAAGCTTCTTCCTGCATTTGATGACAAGAAATGTATCGGTTGCGGTAGATGTTATGTTTCCTGCTATGATGGTGCACACCAGGCCATTGATTGGGATGAAAAGAGAAGAAGGCCGGTACTCAACGATAACTGTGTGGGCTGTCACCTTTGTCTCAATGTTTGTCCTGTACAGGAATGTATCACTCCGGGAGAAATTAAGTTCAAGGAAGGCAGAAAAGAAAGCCAAATTATTTCAAAAGCACATTACGAATAATTACAAACTTCCAATAAGAAATGGGCGGTAGCAATTTGTTTTGCTACCGCCCATTTTTCGTTGCATGAATAGGAATAGTTATGTTATAGCTATATTTAATCTGTTTAGTTCTGAATCGTCATGTTTTGTTCTTGACAAAGAAGGGGGAAACGGCGTATACTAAAAAAAGTACGTTATTCAAAAATAAAAATAACGAAGAAGAAAGAAGCGTGAGGGAGGAAAAGATGAAAAAATTAAAGAAACTATCCATGGTGGTATTCCTAGTGGGATTAATTGCAGCCTTGCTCCTTGGGGGGTGTGGCAAAAAAACGGGAGAAGAAAAACCTGAGGCAATGGCAGATCTAACCGGGCATACCTTACATGTTTACTGTGGCGCAGGGATGACCAAGCCATTTCAGGAAATTTCTGATGCATTTACCAAGAAAACCGGTTGTAAAATGGAAGTTACCTTTGCCAATGCAGGACAAATTCAAATGCAGATTAATACCGCACAGGAAGGAGATTTGTTTATTGCAGGTTCAACAGAAGAGTTAAAACCGGTTGAATCCTTTGTTACGGAAAGGATGCCACTAGTTAAGCATATTCCTGTAATTGCAGTACAAAAAGGAAATCCAAAAGGAATCAAAGATCTCAACGCCATAGCAGAAGAAGGAATTCGTGTGGTTTTAGGTGATGGAGAAGGAACACCCATTGGAAAAATTGCAGATAAGGCCCTTGCTGATGCAGGCCTTGCAGATAAGGTCAATGTGGTGGCAAGAACCACCACTGCACCACAAATTTTTACAACACTTACTGCAGGGGAAAGTGATGCGGTCATTGTATGGAAAGAAAATGTTACAGACCAAGGAGAAATTGTTGCTACAGGAGATCTAGATCGATATATTAAAGAAATTCCGGCAGCAGCCCTTTCTTTTTCTGCAGATAAAGAAGCACAACAGGCATTTTTAACCTTCTTAGGAACTGGGGAGGCAAAGAGCATCTGGGAAAACTATGGTTATGCACTGATCTCGTAAAAAAACCGTGTAGCAAAAGAAGCAAGCTAGAGCGGGTAAGTGGAAGGTGTGAAATTAGAGGGAGTGAAGAAGGGTGTCATGAGAAGAAAAGGAGAACGGCTTTGCTTGTTTGAGCTTGCCGCCATGGGAATTACTTTAGGTGTGGTTTGCTTTGTGGCGGCAATACTTCTTTCTATTGTCCTCGGGGGGATACCACATTTAGGTGAAGCGCTTAGAACAGAAGAAATTCAATTTGCCTTGTGCCTGAGTCTTTATACAGCAACCCTGTCTACTTTACTTTGTATTGGAATTGGGATCCCCTGTGGATATACCTTGGCCAGAGGGAAATTACCATTTAATTCACTTTTGCAGGGATTGATAGAACTGCCCCTCTCCCTGCCTTATTTGGTTTTGGGGATGGCATTGCTTATCTTGTTTTCCACACCTTTGGGGAAGGCGCTTCGAGAAGGGGGCATCCCCATTGTATTTCATTCAAATGGAATAATCTTAGCACAATTTGTGGTCAATTTACCCTTTGCCATTAGAATTATTCGAACGGAAATGAGCAAAATTGATCCTCGAATTGATTTTTTGGCAGGAACGCTAGGGGCTTCAACGGGGCAGCGGTTTTGGACAATTACCTTACCCAAATGTCGTGTAAGCTTGTTGATGACCACGGTGCTCGTTTGGTCTAGAGCCCTTGGAGAATTTGGTGCTACCTTGATGCTCGTTGGTGTCACAAGAATGAAAACAGAGACCTTGCCAGGAAGTATTTATCTGAATATCTCTACGGGAGAGAACGGAATGGCCATGGCATCGGCAATGATGATGCTGATTTTTTCTGCTTTGGGCTTAGGGCTTACCTCGGTTTGTAATTATCGTTTACGCCTAAGGTCAAGAATGAAAAAGTTCATTTAACTCAATGAAATAGAGAAACAAAAGGGGTGAATTAAATGAAAAAAACAGCAGTAAGCCTAAAGAATTACACGTTAGAAGTGGGAAAATTTCAGTTAAAAAACATTTCATTAGAGGTTTTTGAGGATGAAATTGTAGCGATTATCGGGAAAACAGGAAGCGGAAAAACCTTGTTGCTTGAGTCAATTGCCGGAGTGTATACGCAACACAAGGGGCAAATTATTATGGGGGAAAAAGAAATAGAGGAGATTCCTTTGGGCGAAAGAGGGATAGGTTTTCTTTATCAGGATTATGGAATTTTTGATCATATGACAGTGAGAAAAAATATTGGGTATGGGCTGAAAATGAAGGGACTACCAAAAGAAACTATCCGAGAACGTGTAGAAGCAATCGCAAAGACTATGGGGATTTTTGGTTGTTTGGAACGCCACCCGGAAACCTTAAGTGGCGGAGAAAAGCAGCGAACCGCCCTGGCTAGAGCGCTGGTATTAAATCCCAAAATACTGCTTTTGGATGAACCGTTTTCTGCCATGGATCCAGTAACCAAAAAGAAAATGCACCAAGAACTTTTACGCATTAAAGATATCTTTCGGTGTACGATCTTATTTGTTACCCATGACTTTACCGAGGCGCAGAATCTGGCCACACGAGTAGGTGTTATGGTAGATGGACGGCTTCATTTAATGAGAAAAACGAGAGAAGTATTTTCATTTGGGGAAGATAAATTGGTCAATGATTTTTTGGGATTGTCTTGTATTTAGACAAAAATAGAGAAAGAAATGTAAGGTAAGAGAGGAAAAAAGAGGGGAAAATAATGGATGAAACAAAGAAACTTTATGAACGAATTCAAAGAGAGTTTGCAGCGTTAGTAAAAGAAAATCAATTCGCGTTAAAGGAAATCCGGATTAGGAGCAAAGGCTTGACACCCAAGGAAGCCATTGGAATAACCAAAAGGCAAGATTATCCGATTTTGACCGGTGGTGAAATTATGCTTCAAGCAGAGTGTGAAGGGTGTTTAGGACAAGCCTTCACCAGTGCCCCGGCAGATTTTACCGGAAGCTTGGAAGAAATCATGGCGCTGGACATTGTTGAGAATCCACATAATCGAGGGATTTATATTGCTACCATGAATGGCGTTTTGCGTTATTTGGGGAAAACAGAGAATACCGTACATTGTAAGGATGATGGACCGGTGGATTGCGCAAAACAAATTGGGGAAAAAATTAAGAAGGACCATAAGGGGAAGCGGATTGCTTTGGTTGGATACCAGCCTTCTATTATGGAAGCTTTGGCTGTGGATGTTCCTCTTCGGGTGCTGGACTTAAATTCTGAAAATGTAGGTGAAGTGCGATTTGGCGTGGTGGTGGAGCACGGAATAAGGGATTTTGAAGCGGTAGTAGAGGACTGGGCAGAGGTTGTTCTTTGTACAGGAAGCGTTCTTTGCAACGGAACGCTGACACCGTATTTGAACTTAAAAAAGCCTGTACTATTTTTTGGAACCACTATCGCAGGGACTGCAACCCTCCTTGGCCTTAATCGAATTTGCCCTAAATCCACATAAATTCTAAGAGATCTCCGGATTGTTATGAAATATGACAAACTTATAGGTTGACTTCTTTTGCTAAAAACGATATAAAAGTAGAGGTGAGATATTAAAAATTAATCCAAATTGTTTGTACGGGTAGGTAAAATTCTTTGCTGTTCCTGCTACAGGCAAATTTTGTTTGTTTTTGGAAAAATAAGTGGAGGAATACCGATGTTTTCAAATGCGTTGTCTTTGTTATATATAGTCATGTGTTTTTTGGGCTTGCAGGGCTTAGCTTTGGCGGTGTTTTTAATCAAGCACAACCGTGGAGGCAACCAGGCACTGCTAAAGGCAACACGAAATTTCATTTTAGTTTCCTTTCTTTTGGGCGCATTTTATTTCTTTACCTATTATAGAGAATTAGTTTTGGGAGAATTTGAGGCCAACGCCTTTATGCGTGCAGTGGATTCTATACAATTTTATGCCATGGGCCTTACCTGGCTTAAGCTAGTGGACGCCATCATTGCTTCCAAGAACCCGAGGATGGATCGATTGAGAAAAATAACCACACCGGTATTTGTGCTTTTGATGTCAGGATCGGCCTTTATCTATGTGTTTTTACTGGATGGATATTACTCTACCGAGGTGTACGCAGCAGAGCTTTGTGCCATTACCGGAGAATTTATCTTAGGGTTTGCCCTGATGTTTTTTACTATTGCCTATGTCTCTGCGGGCTTCAGCGAGCTTGCAGACGGTGCCGGACGGCGGTATATTATTTGGGTCACTGGATTGATTAATTTTAATACGCTGTGGAACAATACGATTGTTGTCGCGGTGTTCATTAATGCGGTGCATTTGGATTTAATTTGCTCAAAGCTTTATGGGGTTACTGCCATTGCCTTGCTGCTGATTAACCTATGGTCGGTAGTTTATCTCTATAAGAAGGACTTTTCTCCTCTTTACCTTAAAGCTAAAGGAGAAGGGGGCGAAAAGATTTCAGCAAAGAATGCCTTGGATCTCGTGGCAGAAGCCCACCGGCTTACTGAACGAGAGCGGGAAGTAATGTTGCTTGCCTACAGTGGAAAAACAAATCCTTCCATTGCAGAAGATCTTTCCATTTCTAAATACACGGTTAAACGCCACATGCACAATTTGTTTGAAAAATTGGATGTGTCCACGAGAATGGAAATGATCCATTTAATCAATGCCCAGACAGAACAAGGGAAAAATAAGAAATAATTACAGCGCAACACAGGGGATAAACGTGCACCTACCGATTTTGGTAGGTGTTTTTTTGTTGAATAAAGGAGCTTGAGAAGGAGCTACAATGAGAAAAAAATAAGGAAACTGTATTTTCGTGCGAGAAAACCGTACTTTTGCGGAATAACAAAGAAAAAACATAATTAAGGACATATAATCAATATTGTTGTAAGGGAAATGTGAAGGCAAAAGCTTAGACTTCGGTCTCTTGCATTGAAAACCCTTTGGGGAGGGGAAAAATAAATAAGAAAGTGTGTAAAATAATATAAAGAGATTAGCTGGATTTACTTGGTGAATCTAGCTAATCTTTTTTTAAGGGAAATCAATAAACGGACGCCAATCTAGACTGTGTGTCCGTTTTTGTTAATTATGTGAAGAATTCTGTGAGACCCTTGACGGTGACAGTGTTGTAATGTAACATTGCCCTTGTGTTAAAGAAATTACACAAAAAGGAGAAATGTATGTTAGAAATTTGTAGAAGTCACGCTTCAACCGTCCATGGCAAAATCAGGTTGGGGTTGTGTATATCCGTCATATTTGTAGTCGCTATGGTTTTTGGTTTGCTAATTCTTGCAAAACCTTACGCTGTATATGCGACAGGCGAAAAAGTAGCAGAGCCATGGGTAGTTAAAGTTGATGGTAAGGAAGTTGCCATTATTGAATCAAAGGACGCCGGCGAGCAGGTTTTAACCGGGCTGAGAACCGCATACTGCTCAAGCGTTGTAGATCAGCAGAAGGCAAACATTGACAACAACGTTGTTGTTGAGAAATACCGTTTTGAAGAAAGTAGTACTCATCCGGTAGTGATGACTACACCGGAAGCCGTATCTCACGTTCTTGCATTGAATGAAGGCCCTCATGCACCAATTCAAATTGAGAACACAGAAGTGGTTACGGACGAAGTTGTCATTCCTTATACACAGGAATCCATCGAATCGGATCGATACTTTGAAGGAGAAACTGCACTGTGGTCAGCAGGAGTTGACGGTAGCAAGACAGTAGTCAGCGAAGTAACCAAAATTAATGGCGTAGAAGTTCAGAGAAAAGAATTAAAGTCAACCGTAAACGTTGAAGCAATTCCGGAAGTAACTATGGTGGGAACTGTAGCAAAACCGGCAGCACCAGTAGCAAGCACTTCAAGTTCAAACTCAAGCTCAAGTTCAAGCGCATCTTCTTCTGCATCCAAAACTGGAAACGCAGTAGTAGACTACGGACTACAGTTCCTTGGAACACCTTATGTTTGGGGCGGAACGAGCTTAACTGGCGGAATTGACTGCTCAGGATTTACCATGCAGGTATATGCTAAGTTTGGCGTATCCCTACCACACTCCTCTTATGCACAAAGAAGTAGCGGCAGAGGCGTTTCCTACAGCGAAGCTCAGCCGGGAGATCTGATTTGCTACAACGGACACGTTGCCCTTTATATGGGAAATGGAAAAATTGTACATGCAAACGGATATGGTAGAGGCATCCAAGTAAGTGATGCAACCTACAACACTATTGTTGCAGTAAGAAGAGTTCTGTAATCCTTGCTGATTCACAAGAGGATTCACCACAAGGACAGAAAAGAATAAGCAATTCGCCGGAAGGGTTTACCCTTCCGGTTTTTTTAACATAGGAAATATCGATTGCGTGTCATTTCCCTATGTTTCAAAGAAAGTACCTTGCAAAGCGTCGCCCCTTGCGGGTGACATGGGCGACATGTGTGCATAGGAATCCTTGATTCCGTTATGCACGCTTTTTTTATGGGCAAATTCACTTGCTTGTTTGAGGCTAGGCCTAGGATGAACTGGAACTGGAGTAGGATTGAATTGGGTTAGGCCTAGGATGAACTGGAACTGGAGTAGGATTGAATTGGGTAGGCCTAGGACGAACTGGAACTGGACTAGCTTGAGTTGGGTTAGGTCTAGGATGAGCTAAAATTGGACTAGGTTTGAGGTGGGAGGGAAGCGGATTTTTGTTTTTTTGAAAATGCGGGGCTGGGAGCAGAATAGATCGCGGTTTTTTGCACCCTTTGGCCAAAAACGGCCCTTCAAATGCAAAAAATATAAGTACTTATACATACGAAAAAATGTTTATACATTAACCAGAACTGCCAGTCAGGTTGGGAAGAGTGGAGGCCAGGCCAAGGTGCAAAACCCCAAGGATTTTGCATTTCCAACGCTGAAATCAGGCAAAGGGTGCAAAAATTTGCATTCGAACCCCCGAAAAAACGAAAAGGGTGCAAAAAAGGATGATCTATTATTTTTGGAAATTTTGAAGGTTGAACGGGTTTCTGTAAATTTATGAAAGATGGCATGATTCTTGCGCGTCTCCTCTACTGACGAAGTTAAACTGTTTGAAGGGCCTAGCTTCTTGTGTGCACGCCTTGCCTTGTTCCTTATCGTCTAGCCCGCCTCGTCTAGTCCGCCCCATCTCATATAGTCTAGTCCAATTTCGCCTCGTCTAGTCCGCCTCGTTCCGTCCCATCTCATTTCATTTCATTTCATCCCATCTCGTCTAGTCTAGTCCAATCCCGCCTCGTCTAGTTCACCCCGTTCCGTCCCACCCCGTTCCGTCCCACCCCGTTCCGTCCCATCTCATTCCACCCCATCTCATATAGTCTAGTCCCATCCCGCCTTGTCTAGCCCCATACTGCCACCCTCTAGCCAGTCAACTCTAATCTTTGTCAAGTTTCCTCTTGACGAGAAAACCGAGAACCATTGACAAAATTTAGAATCAGCACATTCAGCAAAAGCGGCAAAATTAAGGGGCAACAGTGGTCCATAGAGGGAGGGGGTGGTATGGTCCATAGGGATTCTTTGGAGAAAATTAGGGGGACCACAAGGAGAATGTAGCGGAAAAACTGTAGCGGTCAAGGGGTGCAAGGGAGAAAAGCAAGGAAGAAATTCACAGGGAGTAAATCAAAATGAACAGGAATAAAAGCTTGAAATTCCAATGATTTTTAACGGGTACCAACCCGATAGGTCCATAGAATCATAGGTGGACCAGGTGGGCCATGGCTTCAAAATGGTCTCCTAGGGTAATTGTCAGACAATACTGAAAGCAGTAGTCTATGGGTGAACGTAATACACGGCGAAAGCAATCAAGGGTTTTCAAAATTATCCTTATCTAAAGACATCAAAAGACATCATTACTAAAAAATGTGTCGCGGGCAAAGCACCAAGAGAACAAGTTGGGGCAAAAGATGAACCACAGATAAAGGATAAGGCGATGAAGCATTGAAGAGTTTCTTCCTTATAGAATAAGAGAAGAATCGGTTGGGCAACCGAAAAGAATTCTACAATAGACTTCATCAAAAGATTGATTAGACCACAGAAAGTGAATCGCGGTGGACAACAAGTAATTATAACACATATCATAAGGTAATTTTTTTTAGGAGGAACAAAATGAAAGTACTTATTATTGGAGCAGGCGGAGTAGGAACATCAGCAGCAATGATTA
>JAVWKI010000064.1:0-1966 GCA_036638575.1 Anaerovoracaceae bacterium
CACCAAAAGGGAGGAGATGATTAACACTGCGGTTCGCTGAACGCCTTTTTCTTTTTTGGTAAAGGCGTAAAAGAACAGATATGCAGAAATGAGGATGATGACCAAATCAAAGATGCCGTTTAACACGCTTAATACAATCTGCATGCTTCCTTCTCCGGTAATTATGGTGTAATCCCCATAGCTTCCCGTAATGGCGGTAATCGGCTCAACAATGGCCACATAGACGATGGTCCCTATGGTAACCCACTTGATATTCACCCGGGTCTTTTCTTCCAAAATTGCGTTGATCAAATTCAGCCAAGCCAAGATTAGGGCAAAAAATAAAAGCTCCGAACAAATAATCAGGGCAAAGGTTAAACTTTCCGATACTTTTTCTTTGATGAAATAAAAAGCGGTAAAGTCTACCGTCATATAAAGGAAGATCGTTGCCGTGAATTTTTCTGCGCCCCGATGAAATAGGGTTGGATCTTTCTTTCGCCTGGCAACGGTAATGGCCAGCACCACGCCACCAAGAACAATGGCGATAATATAAATAAAATTAAACACGTGGCTCAATAGATTCATCTTTCAACCTTCTCTCAGTTTTGATTACAATAAAATAATAAATAAGTCGATAAAATACCGACTTATTCATTATAACGCATATTTAGGTTTTTTTCGATAATCTTTTAAAGTTCTTTTACTTCCGTCTCTAAGGTAATGTCTAATGCCTTGGCACAATCGATGTAATAGTCTACCTGATCGTAAGATAGCATATCGGAGGAAATCAATCCTTTTTGATCGAATTTATCATTGACAAACATCTTGGTGAAGAGAGAACCACACTGTCCGGTCAAATACATTTCTCCGGTAAGTCCTGAACGCTTAAATGCCTCTTCACAGCCCGGTGCATAGAGGTAGGTTTCTACCATTACCTTTTTGCCATCCTTCTGGCCTACTGCTTCAATAACAAAGGCGCCATCATCTGCTACTAAACCTTCATCTAGGATTTCCTGAATCTCTTCTCTGTATTTTGGTGCTGGAGGAATATGTGCAACAATCACATCGAAAGGAACAACTTTTCTTCCCTTGATCTCCTCTTCCTCTCTAGAAAGCAAACCGGCACGATACAATGGATTTGCAAACTCAATTCCTACGCCGCCATATTTAAAGTTAATATCCTTCGCGCCCTTGAAGTATTCTTTGGCGTTGAAGCCCATGTATAGGGTTTCGTCGTGGGCATGTTCCATTAAACGCACTTCCTTATCCATGCCCTTAAAGGTTCGATAAACCGGCAAGCTATGGGGCTCTGTTTCTACAATTTCTCCATCCTTCAATGCAAAGGTTGCATCAATCATATCGGATAATGCCGTAAATGGTGACCACCAGAATGGTAGGAATCTTTTTGCTTCTACCCCTTCATAAACCATCATTAAGATGCTGTCACAGCTATCTAAATATCTCATGGCATCTCTTGCTGCCACGCACATCATTCCCGGTGCGGATCCAGTTCCGATAATTGCAGTTTTTCCAATTTCTTTAAATCGTTTGCCATAGTCATTGTACATAATTTCAATACATTTTGGCCAAGATTTGTCTAAAACATCCGTTGCCGCAAAATCTTGATAGTTGGCTTTTACTTCTATTGCCGCTTCCATAACCTTTGGTGCATAGGCAATAGGAAGTGCATTGACGATAAGGTCTACTCCCTGTGCGGCCTTGACAATGCTGTCCTTGTCATTGGCATCTACCTGTATGCCTCTGGCTTTTGTTAAGATCTTTACCAATTCTTCTACTGCCTTCAAATCGTAATCCGCGCAAATTATCTCACTAACGCCTGCTTCTTCATCCATACGCTGTGCTACGGTTGAGCCTTGTGCTCCTGTGCCTAATACTAAGATCTTTTTCATTTTTCCCACGCTTTCTACCTTTCTAATTTTTTTCCTACAAAATACAATATGACTCCTAGGGCTGCTACTGCAAGGCC
>JAVWKI010000064.1:2011-8947 GCA_036638575.1 Anaerovoracaceae bacterium
ACAACTCTATCATGACGGTAAAGTTGCTGAACAAAGCACTTTCGGCTTCTTCTGCATAATATTCCACTCCTCCGTCGCCTTCATACCACATGAGGAACAGCTGCCCCACAAAGGCAAATACTCCCGTTACCATGCAATAAAGTCCTAATCTTCCTACATCTCCTACCGCCAGCTTGGTCTTTTGGTTGATAGGATATTTTTTCGGGTCGTTCTTCCATAAACCGCCCATGGTTCGCTTAAACAGAACATAGAATATCGGGCCGGTTCCTAAGGCAATTAAGCCAATAAGGAAGTAGTCTGTTCCGTTCAGTAGCAAGGCAAAGCCTGCAATAATGATAGGAAGTCCTGCAAAGAAGGCCAATCCAATTTTTCCTCCCGGCATAACAAACAATCCTTTTCGTTCTTCTACCGGAATAACTTTTCTCAGCTTGATTACTGCCATTGGTAAAATAATGTATAGTGCCAAAATGAACACCACTTCTGCCATAACCAAGGTTTTGAAATCAAACTGTGCCAAGATGATGGTTACAATCGCTAAGGATAAAATTCCTACATGAGGAACGCCTCTCCTCTTGCTTACCTTAGTTAAAAACTTCGGACAAAGATTGTCATCTGCCAAAACGAAGAACCCTCTAGATCCGGAAGCAAGGTAAGTGTTAAATATTGCACACTGAGATATGATTGCAATAAACAGGAATACATAGCCCCAGCCCTGTCCTAGGTTCTGGGTAAGCACCGTGGCAAAACCTACAGTACCGCCATCAAATCCACCTTCTGTTGACCAGTTTTCCCAATTCCCTACGGAAGCTAGCCCGCCTAGTGTTGGAAGAATATAGGTTAGTGCAATCAGTGGCATTGCGATAAGTAATCCCTTTGGAATCACCTGAGGATTTTTAACCTCCCCGGCCATATTGGAAATACATTCATAACCGCAATACATCCAAATACAAATGCTAATGCCTCCGCCAATTCCTTCTAATAAGGAGGAATCTTCCGGAACAATCGGCATAACCGGGTTATAGTTCCAGTTGAGTAAACCAACAACGGCGACCATCAGAAAGGCCACTAGAATCAGCAAAGACAATACGGTACTTACCGTTCCCACCTCTTTGATTCCCATTAAGTTCACTACGGTAAACAATGCAATCATTGCAATTTTAATTACCAGTGCAGTGGTGTCTGCCATAGGGACAAACTGCCGCGTATAACCAACTACCAAGGCCACATATACCGCGTTGGTAATGTAGGTAGATACCGTTGCCCACCATCCGGCTTGGAAACCCCAAAACTCTCCGAATGCCTTCTGTACCCATACATAAACGCCGCCCTCTGACGGAAGTACGGCCCCACACTCTGCAACCAAGTTGCTAATGGGCCATGCCCAAATAATCGGGAAGACAACCAATAAGATCAAAGTCATCCCCGGACCGGATTCAGGAATCATCTCTTCAATTCCAAATGCCCCCGCTCCAACTAAACAGTAAATCATAAATACAATTCCAGTTACCTTTACATCGTACTTTTTCAGTCCGGCTACGCCGTTATTATTTTCGTTCATTCTCAACCTCCTTTTACTCGTTTCTTGTGGTAAACTATAACACCCTCTTGGGACTGCTACAATAGAGTTTTCAGATAAATCTGAAAATGGTACGGTTGAGCCATGGAAAATCGGGCCATCAGCCTTATATTTCAACGCTACTCACCCGATAGTGTTATATCGTCCCATTAAAAAAAGTGTGCATAACAGAATCAAAGATTCCTATGCACACATGTCGCCCACAAGGGGCGACGCTTTGTAAGGTACTTTCTTTGAAACATAGGAAATGCCACACAGTCGATATTTCCTATGTTTAAATCGAGGCAAAGCATTAACATGCTTACATGATTGATGCGTGTCGATGATTGCAACAAGCGAAAGGAGGCATTTTGCCTCTCAGGGTTTCGGAGGGAGATTATTACTCACCTTCGAAAGGCTGAAATGGAACCCGCCACCTAAGAGGTGGGGGACATCTTTGGCTTGTTATAAAAAAACCGCTGAATTTGACTACGCAAACCCGCGGCTTCCTTTCGCTAGTTTATTCTAAGGTGAGGATATCCACAAACCCGGTTACTTCAAACACCTCCATAATCGTATCGTTGACATTGCTGATCACCATACTTCCTTGCTTGTTCATAATTTTTTGTGCAGAAAGCAATACGCGAAGTCCTGCGGAGGAAAGATATTCTAAACCGGAAAAATCAAAGGTTAGGTGGGTAACCCCCTCAAGATTCTCCTTTACTTCCCCTTCTAGCTGTGGAGCAGTTGTTGTGTCCAGTCTTCCATTCAATTTCAGGTTCAATGTACCTTCGCCTGTTGTTTTTTCAATTACCATCATTTTCACTATACCTTCCTTCTGTGCTACAAGCCAAATTTAACTTATTATTGCACAACCTTCAAAATAATTTAATCTTACACAAATGAGACATCTATTTTAGACTATCTCTACTTGTAATTGTAACAAAGCTACGAAAGCCTTGCAAGCAGTTGATTCGAGACGGGGCGAGACTGTGCAAGGCTGGATGATGCGCAAGGCAAGAAGCGTGCCATCTTTTATCAATTTCCAAGAGCTGCTTAACTGTTGAAAATTTCCAAAAAATAACAGATCAGCACAAAGATTTTTTAAAAAAGCCGAAAATGAGCAGCTCATACTAGAAAAATGAGGGCGCAGCCTTTGGCCACACCCTCATTTTCATCTTTATTTTTGTGTTCATTTATATTTTCATTTTAAATGTCGTAGAAGAAACATTTTCCGCAAACCTCTGGAGACGGGATGTACTCATTGATGGTTTTGCAATAGTCCTGACATTTCTTTCTGTCAATGCCTTCTTCTGTGATGGCTCCTCCCGGACAAGCGGAAATTGCTTCTGGACTAACCTCCACATCTTCTGCGCCAAGGTATTTACTATCGGTACGAATGTGTCCAAGAACCTGGTCAAAATCAAATCGTGCCAAGTCTTTTTCTTCAAACGGTGCATAATGTTCATCTACTAGGACACTATCTAATCTACCTCCGAAGCCCATTTCTGTATGGAAGGATCCACCGATACCGAATCGTCCCAAAGAGGCGGCGTAAGCAGCCAGCTTGTGTGACCATGAAGGTCTATGGGTTTCGTCGTTCCAATCTGTAGGCACCGCTGTTGATGAGTGGATTCTCCCCACTTCGTCTAGGGTATCTCGAATCACACGGTTCAGGTACATCGACAAATGCATGGAATCATAAAAAGCACTGCTCCAAGCCTGTGACGGTAGCTCTCCGCCTCGATTACTTTCGATAATTTCCTTGGAATAGGGTACAAAATGAACAATCAAGGTGTTCCCCGGACGATAGATTTCCTTTGGGTGAGAGGATACTCCTTCATCAAAGAAAAGCATAAACATTGGATGGTCTACGCTGACATAACCAATAATCGGTTCGCCAAAAGTCGTGTTACAGCCTTCTCTTCCTTCGTACTCTTTAATTGCAGCTTTTACATTATCTCTGATTCTAACCTTGATATTGCTTTTTAGGTCAAAATCATTTGTCTCCATGATCATAATTTTTCCTCTATACTTCCCAACTATTTAAGTATTTTTCTTGTTCCGGTGTCAGCTTGTCGATTTCAATTCCCCAAGCCTCTAATTTTTTCTGTGCAATTTTTTGATCAATTTCTGCCGAAACATCAATTACCCCATTATCTAACGCTTGATAATTATCCTTAATGTATAAGGCACTCATGGCCTGTACGGCAAAGGATAGGTCCATAATTTCTGCCGGATGTCCATCTGCTGCGGCGATATTTACCAGTCTGCCCTCTGCAAGGACATGCACAACCTTTCCGGGAACAATTTCATAAGCCATAATGTTTTTTCTGGCCTCCCATTTTGAAATTGCGGTTTCTTCTAAGCCCGCCATATCAATTTCCGAATTAAAGTGACCTGCATTGGCTAAAATTGCACCGTCCTTCATTAGGGACATGTGATGTAGGTTGATGGTAAGATTACAGCCGGTAGCCGTAACAAACATATCGCCTAAAGGCGCTGCTTTTTCCATGGTCATTACTTCGTATCCATCCATCTTCGCCTCAATGGCTTTTACCGGATTGATTTCTGTAACGATTACCTTCGCCCCTAGTGCTGCAGCCCTCATGGCAATGCCTCTGCTGCACCAGCCATAACCGATAACTACAACGGTTTTGCTTGCGACAATCAGGTTGGTATTGCGCATAATGCTATCCCAAACCGACTGGCCGGTTCCATAACGATTGTCAAATAAATGTTTACAATCTGCATCATTTACCGCAAGCATCGGGAATTTTAACACGCCCTCTGCCGCCATGGCCTTTAATCGAATAATCCCGGTGGTGGTTTCCTCACAACCGCCCCAAACCTCTTCTGCTAGGTCAGGACGCTTGCCGTGAACCATACCCACTAGGTCGCCGCCGTCATCAATAATGATGTTGGGCTTATGCTCAAGACTCAGCTCAATATGTCGATAATATTCTTCTTCTGTAGCACCGTGAATGGCATATACAGAAATTCCGCTATCTGCAAGTGCAGCCACCACATCGTCCTGGGTGGAAAGCACATTGCTCCCGCTTGCCGCAAGCTCAGCGCCTCCGGCGGCAAGAACCTTGCAAAGATACGCCGTTTTTGCTTCCATGTGAATAGACAAGGAAATTTTAATCCCCTCAAAGGGTCTTGTCTGTCTAAACTCTTCTTCTAGGGAAGCAAGAAGAGGCATGTTTCGCTTAACCCAAGCTATTTTTTGATGGCCCGAAGGAGCCAACTGAATATCTTTAATTTCATAAGGTTTGTTCATGCACTTCTCCTTTATTCTACCGTTACAGACTTGGCCAAGTTCTTTGGCTTATCCACATTGCACCCCTTTGCCTTTGCCACATAATATGCAAATAGCTGTAGTGGTACAACTGATAATAACGGTGTTAATTCATCCATACAAGCCGGAATATAAATCCACTCATCGGATTGCTTTTCAATTTCTGTTTTGCCTTCTTTTGCCATTCCAATAACATAGGCACCTCTCGCCTTGATTTCTTCCACGTTGGAAATCATTTTTTCAAACAAGAAGTCCTGGGTAGCAAGGGCAAATACCAAGGTTCCTTTTTCCATTAAGGCAATGGTTCCATGCTTTAATTCTCCTGCTGCAATGGCAAAGGAGTTGATGTAGGAAATTTCCTTCAGCTTCAATGAGCCCTCATAAGAAACGCCTGCATCCGGTCCTCTTCCAATAAAGAACACTTCTTTTTTGTTATAGAATTTTTCTGCAAGTGCAGCAATTTCTTCTTCTTTTTTTAGCAATTGCGTAAGCTTTTCCGGGATCTCCTTTAGCTCCTCTACCACTTTTTTGTAGTAGTCTCCATCTATGGTTTCTTTTGTATGCCCCATATACAGTGCAATTAAATACATGCACATTAGCTGTGTGGTGTACGCCTTGGTTGAGGCTACCGAAATTTCAGGTCCCGCCCAGGTGTAGAACACATCGTCGGATTCTCTTGCAACAGAACTGCCCACAACATTGACTACCGATAAAATTCTTGCACCCTTGCTCTTGGCTTCTCTAAGGGCAGCCAAGGTATCCAAGGTTTCTCCCGACTGGCTGATGGCGATAAACAATGTTTTGTCATCAACAAATGGATCCCGGTATCTAAACTCTGATGCCACATCCACTTCTACAGGAATTCTTGCCATTTTTTCAATGGCAGATTTACCCACAAGTCCTGCGTGATAGGCTGTACCGCAAGCAACAATATATACCTTGTTGAACTTTTCGATATCTTCCTTGGTCATGGAAATTCCATCTAAATTGATGGTTCCATCCTCGTTTAATCTTCGGTGTAAGGTTTCCGATAAACCTTCTGGCTGCTCATGAATTTCTTTGATCATAAAATGTTCGTAGCCGCCTTTTTCTGCAGCATCTGCATCCCAGCTTACATGGAAAACGTCTCTAGTTACAACCTTTTGGTTTGCATCATAGATAGTAATGTCATCTTTGGTGACAACCAAGGTTTCGTTGTTTTCAATAAGATAAATTTCTCTTACATACTTCAATAATGCAGGAATGTCTGAGGCGATGAAGTTACAGCCCTGTCCAATTCCTGCTACCAGTGGAGCATCCTTTCTTACGGCAATGATCTTATCTGGCTCTTTGGCACAAACCACGCCGATTGCATAAGCACCTCTCATCTTGCTCACTGCAGTATTCACTGCCTGATGAAGATCTCCCCCATAGCAAACGCCGATTAAATGCGCAATAACCTCTGTATCCGTTTCTGATTTAAAGTGAACCCCATGCTCTGCAATTAACCATTCCTTTAGCTCACCGTAGTTTTCAATAATTCCGTTATGTACTACCGTGATGGTGTTGTCTTCGTTGTTGTGGGGGTGTGAGTTCACATCTGAAGGCGCGCCATGAGTTGCCCACCGGGTATGTCCAATGCCCACATTGCTATCAAAGGCACTGTCTCCAATGATCTTTTCTAGGTTTTCTATTCCCCCTACGTGTTTTCTGGTTTCTATTTTTCCATCCTTGTAAAGAGAGAGACCTGCTGAGTCATACCCTCTATATTCTAGGCGTTTTAATCCATCTATAATGATCTCTTTGGCACCGGTATTACCGCCGCCGATATATCCTACTATTCCACACATTTTTGTTCCTCCTAACCGAATTTCTTCGTCAATAATTTTGCTAAATCTTCTGCAAGTACAGTAATTTGCTCAATGTCTTCGCCTTCAAGCATTACCCGTACAAGCGGCTCTGTCCCGGATGGTCGAATTAGGACTCTACCGGAACCTTCAATCTTTGATTCTACTTCACTTATTGCTGCCTGTATTTCCTCGTCCTTTGCATATTTGGACTTGTTTTCATTCTTAATCTTTGCGTTTTTTAGCACCTGTGG
>JAVWKI010000065.1:0-8810 GCA_036638575.1 Anaerovoracaceae bacterium
ACTCAAAATTGCTGTTTTCATTCCTTGGTCTCCTACATTCCCTGAGCGATAAATACGCTCTTATTTTTCACTACATACTCTACGCCTGAAACAATGGTCATTACTACAGATGCCCAAAGGAAAATTTGATCCACTGGGATTCCTGTATAAACAAACGGCCAGTTTCCAAGAAGAAGCAAAGGAACTGCAATCATTTGCAGAATAGTTTTAATCTTTCCCGTAGCTCCGGCTGCAATCACCAGTCCATCTGCCGCAGCAACCGTACGAAGCCCTGCAACAGTAAATTCTCTAGCCAAGATAACAATCAGCATCCATCCGGCTACATCGCCGCTTTCCACCAGCAGGCAAAGGGCAGAAATGACCAAAACCTTGTCCGCAAGAGGATCCATGATTTTTCCAAAGTTTGTCACAAGTCCCCTGCTTCTGGCAATATGCCCATCCAGTGCATCTGTTGCCGAAGCAAGAATAAATACAACTGCTGCAATGTAATTATAGTTCATCAGATAAAGGACTATAAAAATCGGCACACAAATCACACGTGCCATAGTTAATTTGTTGGGTAAATTCATCGTTCTTCTCCTATCAAATCATAATCAAAGGCGTCGGTAATCTCTACTTGAATAATGCTTCCCACCTGGGGATTTCCCTGAGCGGTAAACAATACATTGTTGTCTATTTCAGGGGCATCATATCGACTTCGTCCATAGTAGCTGCCATCTTCATCCTTGCCTTCTACAATAACATCTAAGATTCTTCCAATCTTCTCTTTATTTTTTTCTAAAGAAATTTCCACCTGTCTGCGCATAATGGCATCCTTTCTGGCTTCTTTTTCTTCTTCCTCTACTTGGTTTTCCATCTCCGCTGCAGGAGTTCCCTCCTCCGGAGAATAAGCAAACACGCCAAGTCGCTCAAACCGTTTTTCTTCAGCAAAGGCCAGTAGCTCCTCGAAATCCTCTTCGCTTTCTCCCGGAAAACCGGCAATTAAGGTGGTTCGAATATGAATATCCGGCATAGCTGTCCTTAATTTTTTGATGGTCTCATCTATGCTGCTACGGGTAGATCGCCTTGCCATTCCCTTAAGAATTTTGTCGCTTCCGTGCTGAATAGGAATATCTAAATAATGGCACACCTTTTCTTCTTCTGCCATTACTTGAATCAATTCATCGGTAATTCTATCTTCATAACAATACATCAGTCGAATCCATTCCAGTCCATCAATTCTGCAAAGCTCCCGAACCAGCTCATGCAGCACATAGCCACCGTAAAGATCAATGCCGTATGCCGTTGTATCTTGGGCAATCAAAATCAGCTCTTTGGTTCCCGCCTGAGCAAGGCGCTGTGCCTCAGCGAGGATTTCTTCTTTGGGCCTGCTTCTGTAAGGTCCGCGAATATAGGGAATAATACAGTAGGCACAACGGTTGTCGCAGCCCTCAGATATTTTGATGGTTGCACTGTATGGATTTTCCTCTATCTTTCTTACCAAATCTCCTGTTTCTTTTTCATAAAGGCTAAGGAACTTTTCCCTCTCCCCCTTGCGGTGTTCACTGAGAATTTCCGGAAGGCGCTCATAGTCATTTACGCCAAGAAAAATATCCACCTCCGGCATTTCCTCATAAAGCTCCTCGCCATAGCGCTGAGTAAGACAGCCACTTACCATCAGCAGCTTCCCCCATCTTGCCATATCAAAAATCGTATTGATGGACTCGGTTTTTGCATCGTTAATAAACCCGCAAGTGTTGACCATAATTCCATCTGCCTCTTCGATCACCTTGGTTATCTCATGACCGGCTGCTTCTAAAATTCCAGCCGCCACCTCTGAATCATTAAAATTCTTTGGGCATCCCAAGGTTTCTATAAATATTTTCATTAAATTCCCTCTTCTTTTCTCTCTATTAATTCTGCCTCACTCATCAGCACCTGTCTCGGCCTTGAGCCGTCTTGCGCACCGATAATTCCAGCATCCTCCATCATGTCAATAATCCTCGCCGCACGGTTATAGCCAATTCTAAACCGCCTTTGAAGCATGGACACCGAAGCTTGACCGGCCAAAACCACCGTTTCTACCGCATCAGAAAACAATTCATCTTCTTCCTCGGAGCCACCGTAGGCATTACCCTTTTCAATCTGCTCCATTACCGCCTCGCTGTACTCCGGATCCTCCCCTTGCTGCTTCACAAAGTCAATAATCTTCCGTACCTCGTCATCAGAAACAAACGGTCCTTGAATTCTCTTGGGCTTATTTAAATCCTGCGGCTTAAACAGCATATCCCCGTTTCCTACAAGCTTCTCCGCTCCGGCCATATCGATAATCGTTCTTGAATCGATCTGACTGGAAACCATAAACGCAATTCGGCTAGGGACATTGGCCTTAATCAAGCCGGTAATTACATCTACCGATGGTCTTTGCGTAGCCAAAATCAGGTGCATTCCTGCTGCTCTTGCCAGCTGTGCCAATCTACAAATGGCATCCTCCACCTGGGAACTGGCCACCATCATCAAGTCCGCAAGCTCGTCAATAATCACAACAATCTGCGGAAGAATTTCTTCCTTCTCCCCTTTTTGATTCATGGACAGATTGTAGGCACCAATATCTCGAACCCCTTCTGCCGCAAACTTCTTGTATCGTTCGGTCATTTCCGCCACCGCCCACTGCAAGGCAGCAGCAGCCTTAGAACAATCGGTAACTACCGGAATCAACAAATGCGGAATTCCATTATAATTTCCCAGTTCCACCATCTTCGGGTCAATTAGCACCAGCTTCACTTCCTCCGGTCTTGCCTTGTATAAAATGCTGGCAATAATGGTGTTAATGCAAACAGACTTACCGGAGCCTGTAGCTCCTGCAATAAGCATGTGGGGCATTTTCCCCAAATCCGCAACAACCGGTTTACCACCAATATCTCTGCCTACAGCAAAAGCCAATTTAGACTTGTGATGCTTAAACTCATCAGAACCGATAATTTCCTTAATGGTCACCATCTCCCTGGCTTCATTTTCAATCTCAATGCCCACAGCAGCCTTCCCCGGAATCGGTGCCTCTATTCGGATGCTTTTTGCTCGCATATTCAATGCCAGGTCATCGGAAAGCTTGGTAATACTGCTTACCTTCACCCCCCTGGCCGGCTCTATCTCATACCGCGTTACCGAAGGTCCTGAAATCACATTCACCACCTTGGCCTCAACATTGAAGCTTTCCAAGGTTTCCTCCAGCAAAGCCGCTTTGGTTCTTAATTCCTCCGCACTATCCGCATTTCTCCGTTTTTCCGGCGGTGCATTTAATAAGTCCAAGGACGGCAAACGATAGGTCGTTACCTTTTTGGGCGTCACCTTAACTTCACTCTCCGCAGTCTCCGTCTGAGAAGGTGCAGTAGCAACACTATCCCCGCCAATTGCCGTATCCGTTGCCGGCCTCAAAAATCCTTCCGGCGGCTCACCCTGCCTTGCAGGCTTTACTTCTTCTGCCAGCTTTGAGCCCCGCACAAAACCGATCACTTCCTCCGGTTCCTGCGATTCCTGCTGATTTTCCATCTCTATGGCCGCTTCTACTCCTGCCTCTGCAGCACTTGCTGCATTTGATCCAATTACTCCACTTGCTGCATTTGCCGGCTGAGGATCGAAGGAAGGAAATCCGGAAATATGAATCTTCGGCTCTGGGTTTTCCGCCTTGGGTTGCCCCTGCTGCCCTTGCGCTCCTACCGACTCCGGTTGGCAAATACTATCCGGCTCTGTTCCATCCAGACCAAAACCAGTTCCCACCGTCCGCTGAGAAAACAAATCCTCATCCTGCATCAATGCAAGGATATTCTTCTTATTCTCCGGCAGCTTCTTCCACTCTCGTGGTTTACTCTTGCTCCTTCCCCAAGGTTTAATCCCCAAAGAAGAAGATGACGATGATGAAGAAAGCAGTTCTCTCTCACCAGTCGATGGTGGCACTGCCGGAAATTCCATTTCCATCTGCCGGCTAGCCCTGCGCTCTGCGGCTTCTTCTTCCTGTGCTTGCTCCCGGGCTTGCTGTTCCTCTGCCCTTCTCGCCGCTGCCTCTTCCGCCTGGGCCAGCTTCAAGGCCTTCTCCTCTTTTGCCTTTTCCCTCGCCGCTGCCTTGGCTTCTAACCTAGCCTGCTTCTTGCCCTTCTGCTGCTCCTTGCCCTTAGCTATAGCATGGAAAAAAGAAACATTAATCAAAAGCAAGGTGCAAATAAGGCTGATGGCGATAGTCAAAATGTATACCCCGACTCCGCCAATTAAATCCTTCAGCAGTCCGCCAATATACATCCCAAAAACTCCCCCATTAATCAACCGAGAACCCTGAGCAAAAATATCTCCCATGGCAAAGATATTAAATCCCTCGCCATCTAAAAATCTTACACTATTGATTAAATCAATCATCAAAAACAGCGTCAACATCAAAAAAATCGTCCGTCCACTCACTGTCTGAATTCGCTTCAAAAAAATCATCACTGCATAGGCCAAAACAAAATACGGCAAAAAATATGCACCAAATCCAAAGAAGCCCTTGAACATTCCGCCCACAGCCGCACCTACTCCGCCAACGATTCCTGTCTGTATAGACAACAGCAAAAATACACCTACAACAAAAACCGCAATCGCAGAAACTTCCGATTTCACATGGCTGTCCATAGGCCTTCCATTTGCTGCCGCCTTCGTCTTGGCCGCAGATTTCGTCTTAGCCGCTGCCCTTGTCTTCGCTGCTGATTGTGTCTTAGCCGCTGATTTTTTCGCAGGCGTTGATTTCTTGGTTTTCTTCGCTTGTGTCTTCTTGTTTTTTGAACCCGGAGGTCTACCCGGACCCTTTCTTTTCTCTGCCATTCTTTGACTATCCTTCCTGATTCATCGATGATTTTTCATCAAAAATATATCGTTTAATTGTATCACATATTGATACTCCCCGCATCATTTTTGTGAATTTTCAACTGTTCTTCACATTCTCCCTCCAAAACCCCTTTACCCGGCAGGCCTGTCCTTTAAATCTTGTACTTTAGGCCCTGTGCTTTAGTTCTTGCGCTTTAGGCCCTGTGCGGCAGGCCCTGTCCTTTAGCTCTTATGCTTGGAGTGCTTGGCTTTTGTAAAGCCATGACTGGGAATATGGGTAAATCTTGTTTTTTCTAAATTGCCTAGTGCTGAGCAGAATAGATCGGGGGTTTTTGCACCCTTTTGCCTAAAATGGCCCTTCAAATGCAAAGTTTGCGATTATTTATTCATATAAAAAAACGTTTATACATTTACTAGAACTACCGGTCAGGTCAGAACCAGTGGAGGGCGGGAGGAGGTCCAAAATCCCAGGGATTTTGCATTTTTACCCCTATAAAAGGTCCAAGGGTGCAAAGAATTGCATTTTATCCCCCGAAAAAACAAAAAGGGTGCAAAAAAGAACGTTTGGTTATTTTTTCCAATTTTGAAAATTAAAAACGAATTCCACAATTTTGTTAATATGGCATGGTTCTTGCCTACACACAAAGTTGCCAAGCAATACCAACCTCACCATGCTTTGCATCGGCCAGACTATGCCTGCACGCCAAAGGGCCAAGTAATACCAACCTCACCATGCTTTGCATCGGCCGGACTATACCTGCACGCCAAATTCAAGCCCCAATTGAAACACGCAAAAGAAGCTAAGGGGTTGCAGGTTTTCTATATTTTCACAAAACAAGTGCCAAGGTCCCGGAATAATTTTCACAAAACAAGTGCCAAGGTCCTGGAATAATTTTCAAAAAACCAGGTGTCAAATTTTTGAGTATATGGTTCATGATTTTGTTAATTTTTAACGGTTCTTCATATTCTTCTTCTAAATTCCGTTTATCCTATAGATATTGTGAATTTGTCATTGCACCAAATTATTGTAGGTGGTATAATTAGTGTTAATTATTTTTAAACAAGGAGGAAAATTACATGAACAAAAAACCAAACATAGCAATTGTAGGCGCTACAGGTGTAGTAGGAACAACCTTCCTCAAAGTTCTCGAAGAAAGAGATTTTCCTTTTGAAAACGTATACATTATGGCGTCTGCAAAATCCGCGGGCACCACAGTAACCTTCAAAGGCAAGGATTACATCGTAGAAGAATTAACTGAGCACTCATTTGATAAAGATATTGATATTGCTCTCTTCTCAGCAGGTGGCTCGGTATCCGAAAAATTCGCTCCAATCGCAGCAGCTCACGGCGTTATCGTCGTAGATAACTCTAGCCACTGGAGAATGGATCCTGAGGTTCCTCTCGTGGTTCCCGAAGTAAACCCAGATGATGTAAAATGGAACAAGGGCATCATCGCAAACCCAAACTGCTCAACTATCCAGGCAATGGTTGTTTTGAAGCCATTACATGATAAATACACCATCAAACGTGTAATTTATTCTACTTATCAGGCAGTTTCAGGTTCCGGAGTTAAGGGCATCACTGATCTGAAAAACGGAATGGCAGGAAATGACACAACCAACGCATATCCACATCCAATTTCAGGAAACTGTATTCCACAAATTGACGTCTTCTTGGAAAACGGATATACCAAAGAAGAAATGAAGATGATCAACGAGACACACAAAATTCTTGGGGATGACAGCATCAAGGTAACTGCAACAACGGTAAGAGTTCCTGTATTTGACTCTCACAGCGAATCCATCAACATTGAATTCGAAAAACCATTTGATGTTGACGAACTAAGACAGGTACTAGCAGGCGCTCCTGGAATCGTCGTTCAAGACGATCCGGCAAACAGCGTATACCCTCTTGCTCGTGCAGCAGCAGGTACAGATGAAGTATATGTAGGACGAATCCGAAGAGACTTCTCCGTAGAAAACGGAATTAACCTTTGGTGCGTATCCGATAACATCAGAAAGGGTGCTGCAACAAACACGATCCAAATTGCAGAAGTATTAATCAAATAACTAGTCCATTCCAAGTTGGGGCAGCTGAACAAAACTCAGCAAGCCTCAACTTTTTTTATAACATGGGAAATATCGATTGCGTGGCATTTCCTATGTTTCAAAGAAAGTACGTTGCAAAGCATCACCCCTTGGGGGCGAAAAGTGTGCATAGGAATCTTTGATTCCGTTATGCACACTTTTTTATTGCAAAAATATCAACACAGAGGCTTTTCTTTGCAACTGGCTGCAAGGTCTAGCTACAAACCAACCGGTAGGCCTTGGGGTGCTGGCTAGTGCTTTTGCGCAATCAAGTAGAGGCTAACAAGTAGCCCCTCTCACACCACAAAAAAGAACGTACAACATGTGTACGTTCCATTTTCGTCAATATTAGTTGTCGCTAGCTACGACGTCCTTGCCGTCATAGTAGTTACAGTTTGGGCAAACTCTGTGCGGAAGCTTAGGCTCGTGGCACTGAGGACATATTGAAAGTCCCGGCGCAGCCATCTTCATATTCGGCGCTCTTCTGCTATCTCTCTTTGCTTTTGACGTTTTCCTCTTAGGTACTGCCATTTCTACACCTCCTTTTAGTTTGTTCTTCTATGTAAAAAACATATTTGTTGAAATTGCAACTTCTAGATTATACAGTGAATTGCACTCTTTTGTCAACCGTTATTTCACATTATTTACAATTTACGATATTTAATGTATCTCTTGCGATCATTAACTCTTCGTTTGTTGGGATAAGGATAACCTTAACCGGTGAGTCGTCTCTTGAGATAACCATTTCTTTTCCTCTTACCTTGTTCTTTACTAGGTCAAGCTTGATTCCAAGGTTTCCAAGGTCGTTACAGATAATGTCTCTCATGGCAATGTCGTTTTCGCCTACGCCTGCAGTGAATACGATTGCATCTACACCGTTCATTTCTGCAATGTATGCTCCGATATAGAATCTTACCTTGTGTGCAAATACCTTAATTGCAAGCTGTGCTCTTTCGTTTCCTTCTTCTGCTGCTGCTTCTAGGTCTCTAAAGTCACTGGAAACGCCAGAAATACCTAATACTCCGGACTTCTTGTTTAGAATGTCGTTGGCAACACCTGGATCTAGGTTTTCCTTTTCTCTGATGTAGGTAACGATTGCAGGGTCAATATCTCCTGAACGTGTACCCATTACCAGACCCTCAAGAGGAGTGAATCCCATTGAAGTATCAACACAAATACCTCTCTTGATTGCTGAAACAGAAGCACCGTTTCCAAGGTGGCAAGTGATGATCTTTAGATCGTCTAGGTTACAGTTCATAATATCTGAACATCTCTGTGCTACATACTTGTGGCTTGTTCCGTGGAATCCGTATCTTCTGATTCCATGCTTCAAGTAATATTCATACGGAAGAGCATAAATATATGATTCAGGTGGCATTGTCTGGTGGAATGCTGTGTCAAATACTGCAACCATTGGTGTCTCTGGCATTAATTCCTTACATGCAGCGATACCCAGTAGGTTTGGTGGGTTGTGCAGTGGAGCTAGGTCAACACACTCTTCAAGTGCAGCAACAACTTCCGGTGTGATCAATACGGAATGTGCGTATTTTTCTCCAGCGTGTACCACTCTGTGGCCTACAGCACCAAGCTCATCCATTGATTTGATAACGCCGTGGTTTTCATCGATGATTGCTGCTAGAACCTGCTGAATTGCCTCTACGTGAGACTTCATCGGAACTTCGTTCTTCCACTTGTCTTCGCCAGCCTTTTCGTGAGTGATAACAGAACCGTCCATGCCGATTCTTTCTACCAATCCCTTAGCCATCAACACTTCACCTTGCATATCTAGTACTTGATACTTCAGTGATGAACTGCCACAGTTAATTACTAATATTTTCATTCTTGTTTCTCCTCCGTTTTTTTCTATTTATTACGGCAATGCCGCGATTTAT
>JAVWKI010000066.1:0-5011 GCA_036638575.1 Anaerovoracaceae bacterium
TGTATTTGCCCAATACGGCATGGATCTATTTTTAGACCAAAAAAGAGATATTTTGCACAGCCCGGCGGTAGCCTACCTTGTGGCCTTAATGGATTGTATTACCAAAGGCTATCGGAGAGAGGATGTCATTCGACTGATAAAAACAGGGCTGACTCAGCTATCCTTGGATGAAGGAGAGCTACTTGAAAACTATGCAAATCAGTATCGGCTGATGGGAAGTAGGTGGAAAAAGCCTTTGGAAAAAGGGTTAATGACCCATGGAGAAGATAAAATAGCAGAGCTTGAGGCATTGCGCTGCCGACTGATGGAACCGATTCTCCAATTTGCAGAGGAGTTTAAGCAAGAAAAGACGGTGGAAGAAAAGGTTCGGCGGCTTTATCACTTCCTTCGGGAAGATGCAGGGGTTCCACAAAAATTGGAAGCCTTAATTGAGGAACAATTGGAAGGTGGCAAGGCGGAGGCCGCAGAAGAAACCGCACAAATTTGGAATATTATTGTGGGAATTCTAGAACAGCTAATCGCTATTGTAGGAGAAGAAAATCTTTCGTTGTCTGCATTTAACTTGGTGCTAACCGCAGGCTTTGAGGCAGTGGAAATTGGCGTGCTTCCTCCGACCTTGGACGGAATCATTATGGGAACCATGCAAAGAACAAGAAGCAGCAGAGTTAAGGCCTTGTTGGTTCTTGGTGCAAATGAAGGGGTGCTCCCGGCCTTAGGCGGCGGGGACAGCATTCTTTCGGAGGAAGAAAAGCTTTGGCTAAATGCTAGGGGAATTGAGCTTTGCAAGATTGATGAACTTCGGGTAATGGAAGAAAATTTGGCGATTTACAAAAACCTAGCTCGGCCTACAGAAGAAGTTTGGATGAGCTGTTCTGCCTCGGATGAAGAAGGAAAGGCGATTAATCCTTCTTCTATATTTACCAAAATTGCCGAAATTTATCCCGGGCTGGAGATAGAGAAAGATATTCTAAATCAAGGGGAAGCCATGGGGCTTATCGGGGGAATGGAAAGTACTCTTGAACATGTTGCCACTGCCTTGCGAAAGGCGGAGGGCGAGGATAGTCTTGAGGACCCGCTAAAAGAGGCGGCCCTATGGTTTAAAGCGTATAGGCCGGAAGCCTTTAACAAAATATGGAGAGGCTTACACTTTGACAACAAGGCAGAGCAGTTAACCACAGAGATTGCACAGTCCTTATACCTCAAGGAGGCAAACAACCCCCTAACCCTAAGTCCTTCTCGTCTTGAACTCTTTGGGAAATGTCCTTTTTCCCATTTTGTTTCCTATGGACTTCGGCCGGAGCAGCCGCGAGACTATACGGTAGAAGCCTTGGACATGGGAGATTTATATCACCGCTGTTTGATGCTTTTGTCCCGAAGGCTTTCGGTGGGAGGCAAAGAAATTACAGCAGAAGACTCTCTTTGGATGACCATTTCCAGGGAGGACTGTGATGCTGCGGTAGAAGAAATTTTAGAAGGAGAAATGGAAACCTATCGAGAGGGACTGCTAAAGGCCGGAGCAGCAGAAGCCTATCGGGGAGATCGGATCAAAGAAATATGCAAAGAAACTGCATGGAATATGATCACCCAGGTTCGTGCGGGAAAAATTATCTCCATGGAATATGAAGTTCCTTTTGGAAAGGGAAGAAACCTAAGTCCCATTATTATCCAACATGAAGGGAAAGAAATTCACATAGAAGGAAAGATTGATAGAATGGACACCTTGGTAGGAGAGCGAATTAAGGTGGTAGACTATAAATCAGGAAAGGACAAATACAGTGAGGCCGAAGCCCTAGGAGGCTGGAAACTCCAGCTGTTTGTTTATCTTCGTGCCGGCTGTAGGGCAGAGAAAAAGCCAGCCGGAGCCTTTTATTTCCATATTGATGAACCGCGCATTGATGCGGGAGGCTGCAGTGAAGAAGAGGTGGCAGCATATATCGAGAAGGAAATTCCAAAGATTTTCAAAATGGATGGGGTTATGGTCAATGATGAAGAAGTCGTTGCTTCCATTGCAGGAGATTTTGATCGCTACTCCACGATTGTTCCGGTAAAAAAGACAAAAGGTGTTTATGGCGGAACCTCCCCGGGAAAAGTTTTGGAGGAAGAAGAATTTACTCAGCTGGTTTGTGCAGTTTACCAAAAGGTGGACGAGCTTTGCATCCAGCTAAGCAGCGGAATTATTGAGATAAAGCCAAGAAGAACAGAAAGCCAAAGTGCCTGCACCCACTGTAAATTTAAGGGGATTTGCAAGTTCGATGCAAGCTTTGAGGGCTGTGAGTATGTGAAGATTCGCAGCAAATAAGAAAGAAAATTATTTCAAGGTTGACTTGAAGAAACAATAATAGTAAAATTGATTTCACAAGCTACTATAGCTCAGTCGGTAGAGCAGCACATTCGTAACGTGCAGGTCATCAGTTCGATTCTGATTAGTAGCTCCAATTTTACACCCATGGTGACTTGGGGGATTGGCGCAGCTGGGAGCGCGTTTGACTGGCAGTCAAAAGGTCACGGGTTCGAGCCCCGTATTCTCCACCAAACAAAGAAAAACCGCTGAAATTCAGCGGTTTTTTGTTGTTCCCTCGTCACGAAAAGGTGACGGATTTATTGGTTTTCGTTGATTGGTTTTCGGTGAAGTGGCTAATGGGTGCATTTCCCGTGGGCACAATGATGGCCCTCTTGGTGGCTATGTCCTTCACCATGATGGTTACAGGTGGTATTTGGGTCAAAGTCCAAGGTTCCGTCAAGGAAGGCTTGCGCCTGTGCATCCGCATTGCCGGAAACTCCGGGATAAAGCTTGATTCCTGCCTCTGCAAGAGCCGTTCTCGCACCGGCACCGATTCCGCCGCAAATAAGTAGCTCAACGCCTTCCTGAGAAAGAAGGGTAGCTAAGGCACCGTGTCCGTTATCTCCGGTGGAAAGAATGGAAGAAGAAACGATTTTTTTCTCAGAAACCTCGTATACTTTAAATTCGGCAGTGTGGCCAAAATGTTGGAATACTTGTCCGTTTTCGTAGGTGATTGCGATTTTCATTAGATTAATCCTCCCTTTGGATGTTCTTTTTACAACAACCTTTTCGCTTACAGCAATTAGAATTTCCGGAGCAAAGTTGATAATTGCCGCCAGTAATATGGATGGCAGTTTTGTTCACTAGACAAGCGCCTACTTTTTTTCGTGCACTGGCATAGATTGCTTGCACAGTTGTTCGTGCAACATTCATTGCCTTGGCACATTCCTCTTGGGTAAAGCCTTCTACATCAATCAGTCTAATGGTTTCAAACTCCTCAACGGTCATGGTAATTGGTTCGTGATGGGTTGTCTCGTTTAGTGGTCCAAACGCATCGCTGACCGGTAGGCCGCAAACGCGTCTCTTTTTACAGGGTCTAGGCATTAGGTGACCCCCTTTTTTTTGGTATAAAATTAGCATACACCCATTATCGACATATGTCAACAATGGGTGCAGGGAGAATGGTTTATTTTTCTTTCGGTAAACGGAGTGCACGTAAGGCGTTAAGGATGGCAATGACTGCAACGCCAACATCTGCAAATACAGCCTCCCACATTGTGGCTACACCAAAGGCACCCAAAATTAATACAGCGGATTTGATTGCCAGTGCAAAAATAATATTTTGCTTTACAATCCGCAAGGTTCGCTGGGCAATGGCAATGGCGGTAGAAACCTTAGATGGTTCATCGGTCATAATGACTACGTCAGCAGCTTCAATGGCCGCATCAGAGCCAAGTCCGCCCATGGCGATACCGATATCTGCTCTTGCCAAAACTGGTGCATCATTAATTCCGTCACCGACAAAGGCAAGGCTGGTATTGTCGGCTTTTGTGGCCAGTAGCTGCTCTAGACGTTGCACCTTGTCTCCGGGAAGAAGCTCGGTGTAAACTTCATCTAAGCCCAATGCTTCGGCTACGGATTCTCCTGTCGCCTTGCTGTCTCCGGTAAGCATTACCGTTTTTTGGATATGCATTTCTCTAAGCTTCTTAATGGCCTTTGCTCCATCGGATTTAATTTGGTCTGCAATGAGAATGTAACCAGCATATTGATTGTCTACTGCCACATGGACGATGGTTCCCTCCGGTTGCGCTTCGGGAAGGGTTATTCCGTGAAGGCCCATGAGCTTGCGATTTCCGGCAAGCACCGGATGCCCTTCAACGATTCCGGAAAGTCCGTGGCCAGCCAAATCCTCCACCTTAGAAACCAAGGCTTGATCAATGGGTGCACCAAAGGCACGTTTTAGGGACACAGAGATGGGGTGAGGGGAGTAGCTTTCCACATAAGCAGCATAGCGAAGGAGGTCTTCCTTAGAAATGCCTACGGGAGAAATTTCCTGTACATTGAAGCTTCCTTGGGTCAGGGTTCCGGTTTTATCAAAAACTACCGTCCGTGCCTTGGACAGGGTTTCCATGTAGTTGCTTCCTTTAATTAAGATTCCCGCCTTTGATGCACCACCAATGCCGCCAAAAAAGCTTAGTGGTACAGAAATAACCAAGGCACAAGGACAAGAAACCACCAAAAAAGTTAATGCACGGTAAGTCCAATCGGAAAATGTTTCCCCGGGAAAAATAAGTGGAGGAACAAGAGCCAAAAGCAGTGCAGCAATGACCACAATGGGCGTATACACTGCAGCAAATTTGGTAATAAAGTTTTCCGAACGAGATTTATTGTCACTGGCATTTTCCACTAGCTCCAAAATCTTACTTACGGTAGATTCGCTAAATGGTTTAGTTACCTTTATGGTTAATACACCCGTCATATTAATACATCCACTGAGGATTTCATCATGGGGAAGAATTTTTCTCGGAATAGATTCACCGGTTAGGGCAGAGGTATCTATCGTAGAAGTTCCCTCTAGAACGATACCGTCTAGGGGAATTTTCTCTCCGATTTGAACCAAGATAAGCTCTCCGATTTGAATTTCTTCCGGGTCAACCTTGGTTAGCACATCTCCATCTTTTCGATTGGCATAATCGGGGCGAATATCCATCAAATCGCTAATTGACTTTC
>JAVWKI010000066.1:5021-8659 GCA_036638575.1 Anaerovoracaceae bacterium
TTATTGACCGCATAGCTTTGGAACAATTCCCCTACCTGGAAGAAAAGCATTACGGCCATAGCCTCAGGAAACTCCCCAATAATAAAGGCGCCAATGGTCGCCACACTCATCAAGAAATTTTCATCAAAAACCTTCCCATGAAGGATGTTTTGCAGCGCATTTAACACCACATCTCCGCCGACAATCAGGTAGCCCAGAATAAAAATTACAGGAGAAACCCAAGGAAGGTCAGAGGGAATAATCAGCCCGCAAGCAAAGAAAATTGCCCCTAGGATAATTCTAATCAAGGTCTTTTTCATCACAGCCTCCTATATTTCTTTGATCTCCACAGCGGAATCAATTTTTTTAATGGCCTTCGTCGCCTGCTCGATGATCTCCGCCATGTTTTCTTCTTCTGCTTCCAAACTCATTTTTGTGGTAAGGAAGTTTACATTAACCCCGTTAACTCCTTTAATTGCCTTTACCTTTCTTTCCATCTTGGCTGCACAGTTTGCACAATCAAGGCCTTTAAGTCTAAATGTCTTTTTCATTGTATTTCCTCTACTTTCTATTCTTATTCTGTTCGTTTAAGTTAATTTTTGTTCGCGAAAAATCGCTTATTCGTGGACGTGCTCTAAGCCGGAAGCCAGCATGCCCTTTACATGTTCGTCCGCTAGAGAATAAAATGCGGTTTTCCCTTCCTTTCGGCACTTAACCAAATTTGCCTCGCGTAAAGTTCGCAATTGGTGTGATATTGCCGACTTGGTCATCCCCAACACATTGGCAATGTCGCAGACACATAACTCATGCTGATCAAGAGCCCAAATAATCCGCAGCCTAGTCTTATCTCCCAGAACCTTAAAAAACAAAGTCACCCGATCATAAACTTCATCGGCAAGCATTTCTTCTCTTACCTTGTCTACCGCTTGATGATGGATAATGTTGCAATCGCAACAGAAGTCCTTTTTTGACATGGATATTTCTCCTTTCTCCCAGAAGGGTTATTTTCAGTAATCCTTGCCCAATCAATAGCCACTAAACCTTACAAGCTACCGAAACCCGTGAGCTTTGGTAAACCCGTGAGCTTTGGTGAAGCCCGCACTGCTTGGTAAACGTGGGGCGATGTAATTGGCTAACGATTGAAGGAATGCTCAACTATAGCTAGATTATAGTTGAGGAACTGCTCAACTGTCAAGAGATTTTTGAAAAAAGTCAAGCAGAGGACATACAAGTGGATAAAAGGGTAAGGAAAGAAGGGGAAACAGGATTTCGCTTTATTTTTCTTGCCGATAGTCAGCATAGAGCGGGTAAGCTTCCTACGGACAAGCTAAACGCCATTAAACCCAACACCTCAATGGATTTTTGCAAAATAAAAGGTTAGGCTCCTGAGAAGACTGTTTTTTAGAAAAAAAGACAAGCAAGACGAAAAAGGCGAAGTATGGTATAATGAATCCGTATGTTTGAAAGCGGCGTTGCCGAGAGGAAGGATTCACTGAAATCCCCAAGACAAAGCTTGGCGATTAGAATGAATCCGTATGTTTGAAGCCGGCGTTGCCGAAAGGATAGGAAAGGAAGAATAGGATGAAAAACAGAGTTGAGACTGCTTTGGAAAATCATAAAAAAGGCTATAATTGCGCACAGGCTGTGGCTTGTGCTTTTGCAGACAAAATAAATATGGATGAAAAAGAACTGTTCAGAATTACTGAAGCGATGGGCTTTGGTATGGGTACCATGGGGACTTGTGGCGCGGTTAGTGCTATGGCAGTGGTAATTGGTCTACTGAACAGCGACGGAAATTTAGAACAGCCGGGAACAAAGCGATCTTCCTATAAGATGATGAAGGAAATGACAAAGGCTTTTGAGGAAAAAAATCAATCGGTGATTTGTAGGGAGATAAAGGGCGTGGATAGCGGAAACGTACTCCGTAGCTGTGACGGTTGTGTTTGTGATGCTGCAGAGATACTGGCTGCATATTTGGAAAAGTAAAAGAAAGAGGGTCATCAAAAATATGAATAATAAGAAATATAAAGATAGTTATTATCAGATGAGGGAAATTCGTGATCTGAAGGATATGCTGGATACCAGTGCAGAGATATATAACCGTATGCCTGCTTTTTTGGTTAAAGATAAACCTGGCGCCAAATATAGACCCATTAGCTACAGTCAGTTTCGTGTGGATGTAAATGCCTTGGGGACTAGCTTTATGCGTCTTGGACTTACGGGGAAAAGAATTGCGGTAATTGGAGAGAATAGCTATGAGTGGGTACTGGCGTATTTGGCCACAACCAATGGAACCGGAGTGGTTGTTCCCATTGATAGAGAGTTAAAAGCGGAGGAAATTGCCAACCTGCTTAATCGAGCAGAGGTTAGTGCAATTGTTTACTCCCAAAAGATGGAAAAGCTAGTTGATGCGGTTCTGCCGGAGGTGGGAACGATTGAGCATAAGATCAACATGAATAGCCAAAAAGGGGAAGGGGATCGACTTTCCTTACAGGAGCTAATTGAAGAAGGAAAACAAGCAATTGATAAAGGCGATCTTTCTTTCCTTGATGCAGAGGTTGATCGAGAAGGCCTTTGCTCCTTGCTGTTTACCTCAGGCACAACAGGAATGGCCAAGGGTGTAATGCTCAGTCATAAAAATATTACTGCCAATGTGTACAATATGTCCAAGTATGTAGATATTGTGGACAACGGAATCGGCCTTTCTGTATTACCAATGCACCATTCTTATGAGATGACCTGTCATGTTTTTACGGGAATCTATCAGGGAATGGCCATTGCCATTTGCGAAGGACTGAAATATATACAAAAAAATATGGCAGAGGTGCAGGCAACGGTAATGTTGGGTGTTCCGCTGATCTTTGAAAATATGCACAAAAAGATTATGAAAAATGCCGAAGAAACTGGACGGCTGAAAAAAATGCAGGCGATGATCAAGCTGTCAAAGAAGCTGAAGCTGTATAACAACCAGCCACTTATGCGTAAGATTTTTAAACCCATCCATGAACTGACAGGAAATCACATGTGCCAGTTTATTGCCGGGGGTGCAGCCATTAATCCTAAGGTAATTGAAGATTTTGAAGCCATGGGATTTCCAATGATTCAAGGCTATGGCATGACAGAAAATGCGCCGATTATTGCGGTAAACCGAGATCGATACAGCAAGGCGGCCTCTGTAGGAAAACCGATGCCGGGGACAGAGGTGCTGGTTGCCGACCCAGATGAAACGGGAATGGGAGAGATTATTTGCAAGGGCCCATCAGTTATGCTTGGGTATTATGACAATGAGGAAGAAACACAAAAGGTAATTAAGGACGGCTGGCTTTATACCGGAGATTACGGATATTTTGATGATGAAGGCTTTCTTTACATTTCCGGAAGAAAGAAAAACGTTATTGTTACCAAAAACGGAAAAAACATCTTCCCGGAAGAAGTGGAGTTCTACCTAGGGGAATGTGAATATATTGAGGAAGCATTGGTCCATGGTGCTCAGGATGAAAAAAGTGGAGATACTGTGGTCAAGGCAGAAGTCTATCCGAACTATGCGCTTATCTATGAGATGGCTGGAGAACTTAATGAGGAAGGGATCAAGGCGTTCTTGAAGAAAAAAATTGATGATATCAACGACAAAATGCCGACCTATAAACGAGTGAAGCGAT
>JAVWKI010000067.1:0-1236 GCA_036638575.1 Anaerovoracaceae bacterium
CGGAACATTTTTTCAAACGCTTCTTCTGTTGCAACATTGATTAATGTTTCTCTCATTGCTGCAATAGCAAACTGGTTAGCTGCAAGTGTTCCACCAATACCCATTGGATCGGATACACCTTCATGTCCGAATGTAGCATTAATTCTATCTGCAATTTCCTTAGTAAATCCGTATACAGATACAGGAATTCCACCAGCGATAGATTTACCCATAGTTACAAAGTCCGGTTTAAGACCATGTGCTCTTGTATATCCGCCGTAACCATTGGACAAGGTATGCGTTTCATCAATAATTAAGTAAGTTCCATACTTTGTACAAAGCTCTCTTAATTTTTCGTGGTATCCAGGCTCAGGAAGAACCATTCCGCAGTTGGTCATTACCGGCTCTAGCAATACTGCCGCACAATCTTCATGTGCAAGCTCACGCTCAACTGCTTCAAGATCGTTAAATTCAACAACTCTGCTCAACAAGTCTTTTGGAAGTGCAGGGTTTGAATCCCAATCCGTTCTAAGACGTAACTGTCCGTTTTCATCAACGTGTGGAAGTGTTTCGTCCAGTGAACCATGATAACTTTCATTCATAGATAAAACTTTACCTCTTCCAGTTAATGCTCTACAGTTACGAATAACGTAACGGTTTGCTTCTGTAGCGGTCATTGCAACCTGCCAAGTTGGAAGGCCAAATCTCTTTTCTAGCTCCTTACCGATTTCTAGTGCATCCACTGTAGGCATCATTGTAGTGATTCCTCTTCTTACCTGTTCGCAAACTCTATCCGCTGTTTTTTCCGGAGAGTGTCCGAACATTGCACCAGTATCACCTAGGCAGAAGTCAACGTATTCATTTCCATCAATATCTACGCATTTGTTTCCTGATGCATAGTCAAGAAATACCGGATGATCCGTTCCCCAGTCACCCATCCAAGGCATTGGTACTCCGTTAAGAAGGTTCTTTTGTGCTTGCTCAAAAGTTTCCTTACTCTTCTTTGTTCTTTCTAGAAATACCTTGTTTTCACGTTCTCTTAATTTATTTAACGCTTCATCAGTGATCATACGATATGGACTTTTCTTATCTGTAATCATTTTTTTCTCCTTGTTTCTTACTGAGTTTAACCTTATGCCTTTATATAAAGCAATATTCATGCCAAAATATCAAACCCTCATTTTTCAAGCTTCATTCCCATATAGAAGAATATTATTGTTATTTTTGAGAATATCAATTGTCAGATATGACAATTAT
>JAVWKI010000067.1:1246-8558 GCA_036638575.1 Anaerovoracaceae bacterium
CGTCATTCATGGCATATAACCCCGCCGCCTTGGTCACCAAAAATCTTACCCCCTCCAAAGCACCTCTGGCATAGCACTCCCAGTTATAGGCGTGGTGGGTCAGTTCAATTCGTTCACCTTTGCCACCAAAGTAAATGGTGTGACTGCTAGGAATATCTCCTGCTCGTACCGAATGAAAATCCATCTCTGTAATGGGAAGACCTGAAGCCTCGCTCATGGCCTCTGCAAATTCCAGAGCAGTTCCGCTGGGTGCATCGACCTTTTTTTCATCATGCATATCCAAAATCTCTATTTTACATTTATCTCCTAGCGCCTCTGCCGCAAGCTCCATCATTTTGACCATAACGTTGACCATAAAGGAGGTGTTTGCCGCTTTGATCAAGGGAATCTCCTTGGCTGCAGCTTCGATTTTTTCTACCTCTTCTTGAGAAAAGCCTGTCGTTCCACAGATTAAGGGTTTTTTGTGCGCCCTACAGGCTGCTAAGATTTCCATGGAAAGGGCACGATTAGAAAAATCTACCACAATATCCGCCGCTTCAATAATTTGTTCAATATCATCATAAACAAGAGCGCCCACCGGCTCAGGAAGTCCGCAGACAGGACCTACATCCTTTCCGATATAGTCTCTCCCCACAGGGCCAATACAGCCCACCAATTGAATATCCTCTGCCTTCACCGCTTCTTTTACAATCAAGCTGTCCATCTTGCCTCTTGGTGCAGTAACAATTAATTTAATCATGCTTCTCCCTCCTTAGGATTTCTGGATTTTTGCCTTTCTCCCAGACACGATTGCTGAAAGAACAACACTCAGGGCAAGTACCCCGATAATAAAACCAATAGAAATTACTGTTGAAATATGAATTGCAAGAATTCCGGATACCATTTTCACACCGGTGAAAATTAGAATTACCGCCACTCCATAGCGTACATAAGCAAACCGCTCCTGCATCCGCTCAATGACAAAATACAGCTGTCTCAGTCCCAGTATTGCAAAAATATTCGAGGTATAAACGATAAACAAGTCGCGGGATACAGAAAGTACCGCTGGGACGGAATCAATGGCAAACATAATATCCGAGCTTTCAATCAATACCAAAACCCCCAAAAGTGGCGTGGCCATCCGTTTTGCCTTTTCCTTCACAAAGAATTTTTCATCTACAAAATAGGAGGTCATGGGAATGATTTTTCTCATGGTTTTGATCACCTTGCTGTCATGGGGATCCTTGTCCCCCTTTTCGGGTTTAAACATCTTCCCACCGCTAAAGATCAAAAGAACGCCAAATACATAAAGTACCCATTCAAAGCGATTCACCACCGCCACACCAAAGAAAATAAAGAAAAATCGCAGCACAATGGCGCCGATAATTCCCCATCCAAGAACCCGGCGCTGGGCCGACTCTACAATACCAAAGCTCATAAAGATCATCAAGAAAACAAAGACGTTGTCAATGCTTAGACTCAGTTCAATTAAATAACCGCCCAAAAATTCTATTGCCTTCTCCTGTCCCATAAAAACATAAACGCCTACATTAAAAATTAAGGCTAGCCCTATCCAAAAAAATAACCATTTTGTGGATTTCAATGCTACTTTTGCCTTGCTGCCTTCTATCTTCTGCCCTACCTCTTGGTTCATCCTTGTTCCTCTCCTTACCTTCTGCCAAAATATCGTTCCAGTTGCTGCTCATCCCATTTTTCCAAATCATTTTCGCCCGCCAAGTCTTCTAGATGATGGGTAAATTCATGGAGTAAGGTTTCTCTTAACTCTTCCTTAAATGTTTTTGCAGAAACATGCCCATAAGCTTTTTGAAAGGATCCATAGTAAATATTGATCAATCTTCCCATTGAGCTACTGGTTACATATTCCCCCATGATCCAAAGATCACCCTTTTGGGCATAAGGGCTGATTTTGGCCTCAGGCAAAAGGCAAATGCCCCCATTAAGCTCCTTATAAAACACTTCCGGTAAGCTCTCTGCTATTTCATCTAACATCTGATGTGCCTCATCAATGGTAACCATTATTCCTCCCCCTTCCCTAGTTCTATACAGTTTAACACTTTTCCCCTATCCAGTACAAGCTACCTTTTGCAAGAATTCCCCCTAAGGCGCCTATCCCATATTTTCAATATCAATTCCAACTATTTTTATTGTAATTTCTTTTTCTGCAGCCTTTCCTTCAATGGCTTTTTTTATCTCCGGCTTATACCGGTTTAACAGCTCCACCGCCAAGTCATCTTTTGCTTTTTGTGGCAACATGGCTAGGGCAGCCTTAGCAGCCTTTCCCGTTAGCTTGCCAGAAATTGCCGGCATAACATAATCCGCCGCCTTACTATAATCAATATCCTCGATTTGTATTCTTAGTTCTATCATGATTTCCCCTTTCTTTAAGTAAAAAAATAGGGCAGAAATAAATTATCTCTGCCCTGAATCATTAAGTTTTCTTTGTCTTACTTACAGTAATTCTTTTCTTGAAAGGTTGATTCTGCCTTGGTTGTCGATTTCCGTAACCTTTACTGTTACTTCATCTCCAATGTTCATCACATCTTCTACCTTTTCTACTCTCTGTTTCGCCATCTTCGAGATGTGTAGCAGACCTTCCTTGCCTGGTAAGACTTCAATAAATGCACCGAAGTTCATAATTCTCATTACCTTACCTGTGTAGGTTTCGCCCACTTCTACTTCCTTGATAAGCAATTCGATTTCCGCAAGTCCCTTTTCTGCACTTTCCATATCCGGTGCGGCAATGTAAACAAGGCCATCATCATCAATATCAATTTTAACGCCGGTTCGCTCAACAATCCCATTGATGGTTTTGCCTCCCGGTCCAATGATAATTCTAATCTTATCCGGATCCACCTGCATAGACAGAATTCTTGGTGCCCATGGAGAAAGTTCTTTTCTCGGTTCAGCAAGCTCTGCAAGCATTTCTTCCATGATGTGCATTCTTCCTTCTCTTGCCTGTGCTAATGCATCCTCAAGAACCTGTCTTGATAGGCCATGAACCTTAATGTCCATTTGGATTGCCGTTACGCCCTTTGCCGTTCCGGTTACCTTAAAGTCCATATCTCCTAGGAAGTCTTCCATACCCTGGATATCCGATAAGATGACCATCTTGCTGCTTCCATCTTCTTCTACTCGCTCAATTAGACCCATAGCGATACCGGATACCGGCGCCTTAATTGGAACACCTGCGTCCATCAAAGAAAGGGTGCTTCCACAAGTGGATGCCATAGAGGAGGAACCATTGGAAGAAAGAATTTCTGATACTACACGAATAGCATACGGGAATTCTTCTACACTTGGAAGTACTGGAATCAATGCTCTTTCTGCAAGTGCGCCATGGCCGATTTCTCTTCTGCCCGGGCTTCTCATTGGCTTAGCTTCTCCCACTGAGTACGGCGGGAAGTTGTAGTGGTGCATGTATCTTCTTTCTGTCACCTCTGTAATTCCGTCAACTCGTTGTCCATCGCCTACAGGGCCGATAGTGGTAACAGAAAGCGCCTGTGTTTGTCCTCGCTTAAATAGTCCTGTTCCGTGTGTTCTTGGAAGAATTCCTGTCTCACACCAAATCGGTCTAATTTCGTTTGGTTTTCTGTTGTCCGGTCTGATGCCATCATCCAAAATCAAGCTTCTTACCTGCTCCTTGGTAATGTTGTAAAGAACAGTAGAAATATCTTTTCCGTTGTCCGGGTAAATTTCTTCAAAATGTGCCTTTGCTTCTACTTCAACTGCATCCATATTGGCTAGACGTTCAAGCTTTTCGTAAGTCTGTACCGCTGCTCTCATCTTAGCTTCTGCAAATGCTCTTACATCACGATCGATGTCTTCAGGGACCTTGTAAAGCTCCACTTCCTGTTTTGGCTTACCTACTTCGACAACAACCTCGTCAATAAACTCAACAAGCTTCTTAATCTCTTCGTGTCCGAACATGATTGCTTCTAGAATAATATCTTCCGGAAGCTCATTTGCTCCGGCTTCTACCATCATTACCGCTTCTTTTGTTCCGGCAACAACAAGATGTAGGTCGCTGGCTTCTCTCTCAGCCAAGGTAGGGTTAACAATGAACTCGCCGTCTACTCTTGCCACAAGTACAGAACCGGTTGGTCCTTCCCATGGAATGTCAGAGATTGCAAGTGCTACTGATGAGCCGATCATTGCCGCAATTTCTGATGGAGCATCGTGATCCATACACATTACAGTAGCAACAACCTGTACATCATTAAAATATCCTTTTGGGAAAAGTGGTCTGAGGGGTCTGTCCATCAGTCTGGAGTTCAACACTGCCTGATCTGAAGGTCTTCCTTCTCTCTTTAAGAATCCTCCCGGAATCTTTCCCGCTGCATACATCTTTTCCTCGTAGTTACAACTTAATGGGAAAAAATCAATGTCCGGTCTTGGCTCTGGAGAAGCGCAAACAGTTACATTTACTACTGTGTCTCCATACTTAACCATAACCTGTCCATTGGTTTGCTCACAAACCTTCCCGATTTCAAGCTCCAGTAGTTTTCCCCCTACTGCGGTTCTAAACGTTTTATAATCTTCAAATTTCATTTTAACAACTGCCTCCTGCTAAAACTCTTCCTACTTGTACACAAGTCGTGTGTACTTCTAAAATTGCAAGGGGTTTCCCTCTTGCCTTGCCCGAAATTTCGAGCACTTATAATAAAAGCGAAGCTTTATGCTTCGCTGATATTTCACAAACTACTTTCTTAGTCCTAAACGAGCGATAAGATCTCTGTATCGGTCAAGATCCTTATCCTTCAAGTAGTTCAGAAGGTTTCTTCTCTGTCCTACCATCTTTAATAGTCCTCTTCTTGAGTGGTGGTCCTTCTTGTGAATCTGAAGGTGTCCGTTAAGATCGTTAATTCTGTAAGTTAGAATTGCAACCTGTACTTCCGGAGAACCTGTGTCTCCTTCTTTTGTCTGATATTCTTTGATAATTTCTGCTTTTTTTGCCTGATCGATCATTTTATTTCTCCTTTTTTCATACACCTAAACCTGAGTATCCGTCGGAGTAACCCAAAAAACTAAGGTTAAGGTAAAATTACTAACGATTTATGATAACACGTTCCGCCGTGCTTTGCAAGGGGAAAAGATAGGTTCCTCCCATGAGAAGAGGTGGCACCCATGGTTTTCACCACAGATACCACCTCTCATGGTTTAACTTTTCTATTGGCTTAATCTATGCGGATTCCCCTTCACGCTTAAATTAATTTCCCCATCCGGACAGCTTGGTTCTCTTTAACTCTTCTTCATCGAACCATCTGCTGGTTACGCTCTTTGTTTCTGTGAAGAATCTTACGCCATCCTTACCTACACAGTGAAGGTCTCCAAAGAAGGAATCCTTGTGTCCTGAGAATGGGAATACTCCGTATGGAACTGGAATTGGTACATTGATACCCACCATTCCGCCGTCACTTCTTCTTGCAAACTCTCTTGCATAATATCCACTTTGAGTGAAAATAACTGAACCGTTTGCAAATGGATTTGCATTCATAATGGCTAAGCCTTCTTCAAAATCCTTTACTCTCTTGATGCAAAGCACAGGTCCGAAAATTTCTTCATTTCCGATGCTCATTTCCGGTGTAACGTGGTCAAAGATGGTATGTCCCAAATAGAATCCCTCTTCATAGCCTTCTACCGTAACATCTCTTCCATCAAGAACTAGCTCTGCACCTTCATCAATACCTTTTTGAATCCACTTCAAGATAGATTCTTTATGCCTTGGTGTAACTACTGGACCTAGGTCAGACTCTTTGTCATAAGCCGGTCCTATCTTTAAATCTTTAATTAGTTTGAGCAAGGTTGCCACAAACTCGTCTGCGATGCTTTCTTGTACTGCGATTACCGGAAGTGCCATGCAACGTTCTCCTGCACAGCCAAAGGCTCCACTGATAATTGCCGCTGCAGTTCTCTGAATTGGTGCATCCTCTAGCACTAGGCCATGGTTCTTAGCTTCCGTTTGTGCCTGAACTCTCTTGCCATGGGCTGCCGCCTTGGAGTATACATGCAGACCAACCTTTGTTGTTCCAACAAAGGAGATTCCCTTGATGTCTTCATGAGTTAGGAATAATTCTGCTTCATTTCTGGTGCAGGTTACAATATTCAATACGCCCTCTGGAAGTCCTGCTTCCTTATAGATTTCTGCAAATCGATAAGAGGTAAGTGGTGTTGAGCTGGAAGCCTTTAGCACCATGGTGTTTCCTGCAGCAAGGCAAGTAGGAACCATCCATCCCATTGGAATCATTGCTGGGAAGTTAAATGGAGAAATTCCTGCAAACACGCCTAGCGGTTCACGATAAGATACGGTGTCAATGCCTCTTGAGGTATCCATTAGTGATTCGCCCATAAGATGATTTGCGATTCCTGCTGCATACTCTGTAGGCTCCTTTGCCTTAACCAGATCTCCTGCTGCTTCTGACCAAACCTTACCATGCTCTCTGGCAATTAAATCGATCAACTCATCTTCATATTTTAAAATCAACTCTCTTACTTTGAAGAAAATTTCTTGTCTCTTGGCTGGAGGGGTATCTCTCCACATCGGATAAGCTTTTTTGGCCGCCTCTATAGCGCCCAATACTTCTTCCTCTGTGCAGCAAGGTGTCTTGGCCAAAATTTGCCCTGTACTTGGATTGTATACATCCATGTACTTATCTGTCTTAGACTCAACAAATTCTCCGTTGCAAAAGTAGTTTAATTTTTTAATCTCTGTCATTTCTCTGTACCTCCAATAAATATTTAGCTATCTGTAATATTGATGATTCTTTATGTGAAATATAGCTAGAAGGCCCTAGGTTTCCCTCTCCCTACAAGTTTCAGCACCCTTGTTTCTTTTGAGTATTTTCTAAAAAATCTGTTAACTCAAATTAACACTATTTTTTCTCCTTTTCAATAGGTTTTCTATAAGTACATTGTATACTTGATGAGTTTTTCCTACCTATATATATAGCGTGATTTATCTTCACCCTTTTTTCCCATTGAATTCTCAGAGGTTTTCTCCGGTGGATTTATTCTGTTTTTGTTGAATTTTCGTTGAATTTTCAATGTTTTTTCTTGGTTGCATCAAAAAACCCGGTTTCCCTCTACCTTCTGTTTCTGAGAAAAACCGGGTTTTTATCCCCCTACTTGAATTGACAACCCTTTTCCTTATGTTTTTATGTTGAAATCAAAGCAACACTCATCAACATATTCTCGGGTTACTTTTTACCTGCACCTTCTTTTTCAAAGGTGAACTTCACCCCCATGCCCAACATATCTTCAAAGACAAGGGTGGTTTCGGTTATGGTTCCTGTACTTGTTACTCCATCGACATCCA
>JAVWKI010000068.1:0-8510 GCA_036638575.1 Anaerovoracaceae bacterium
CTTCCCCAACAGAGAATTATTGCCCTAGGAACAAATTCTGCAGCAACCGGACAGATGATGCGTGCGGGAGCGGACGATGGAGCAACCGGAGAGAATGCGATTGTACACAACATGAAGCATGTGGACATTGTTGTCGGCGTGATCGGTATTTTGACAGCCAATTCCATGATGGGTGAACTGACCCCGGCTATGGCAGTGGCTATCGGAGGAAGTCATACCTTCAAGGTGTTGCTACCACTGAATCGTTGTCACATTCATGTTGTCGGCGTGCCGGATATTCCCATTGGGAAACACATTGATGAAGCAATTCAAAAGATAAAAGAATATATCAAAGAATAAACAACAAAGGGATCGGTTACGGTCCCTTTATTTTTGAGGGGAAAGCTTTCCGAAAGGAAGTGTCCCAAGGAAGGGGGAGGGCATGGAAGAGAAAACCATAAGCCTTGGAATTGGATTTGCAACAGGGAGAAAAAACTTTAGAAAAGTATTAAATGCCTATATTTACGGATGGAATGAGTCCAAAAAACAAAAGAAAATCTGGAATCAAGTGGAGCTGACCTTGTTTGTTGCCTATGATGATAGCTATTCCGATGCAACCTCTACGGATTTTACCAACTTAAATCAAGAAATGGTGGATACCTTTCAGGAGATTGTCTTCATTGGCTCAAAGCATGCCCAAAGAGAGGTTTTGCAAATTGTCAAAGAAGAAGTGTTATCTCAGCGACAGGTGAAGCAAATTTTTGGTAGCGGATATGCGGGAAAGAGAAATGCAATTTTGTACGGGGCCATTGAAAAAAAGATGGACTACTTGCTTTTTCTTGACGATGATGAGTATCCGGTAGCCGTAACAAAAAATGAAGATACTTGCCTTTGGAGTGGACAGCATGTATTGCCGGTACACTTATCCTCCATTGAACATGCAGACATTACCAACGGGCATCATTGTGGATACATATCGCCTATTCCAAATATAAGATATGACCAAGTGCTGCAAGAAGAAGACTTTCGCAGGTTTATCCAAGCCATCAGCAATGACATTATCAACTGGGATTCCATTAAGGGACTAATGAACAGCGGAGGCGTAACCTACGGAAACAAAGAAGTCCTGATCCAAAAGGAAGAAATCTCCGTAAGGGAGGTGCAGGGCTGTAAGTTTATTTCCGGCTCCAATTTGTGCATCAACCTAAAGGACAAGAGCAGAAGCCTGCCTTTTTATCATCCGCCCGGCGCTCGGGGAGAAGACACCTTTTTAAGCACCCTACTGACCAACAGAACGGTAATCAAGGTTCCTTGCTATACCTTTCATGATGGCTTCGCAGCCTATAAGCACGTATTAGAGGGCGTACTGCCCATTGAACTAGACTCCATTGCCCCGAGCTCAGAAGTGATTGTCACCAGATTCCTCAATGCCTGCATTGGCTGGGTACGCTATAAACCCTTACTCCTATACTTAACCCGCCCCGGCGATTACAAGGACTTGTTCCTTTCCATACAAGAAACCTTAGACCAAGTAGTGCCCAAGCTGTGCACCTATTTTCAGCGAAAAGAATTTGAAGAAATCTCAACCCAATTTCACAAATACTGCAAAACAGTAGAAAAGCATGGCCGCCAATTTGAGCAAGTCCAGGCAGCCTGGTCTGTACTCATGAAGCAGCTAGATGTAGACTAAGAAAACAAGTATGTGCAGCTCCCCCCAATAGATGGCCAGGCGGCATACAGGCTGAACAACAAAAGCTCCCGAGAATTCTCGGGAGCTTTGTCTATCATAGGCTATCTAAAATTTTTGATTGTGGTGAGATTTAGATCTTTCCTGCTAGCTCGTCTTTGTAGCTTCCGCTTAGGTCAGCTTCTTCAAGCTTAACGATCTTGGTCTTGTGCTTAATCTTGAAGCCAATCCAAAGTACCAGGAAGAAAGGAATTCCGATGTAAGAAACAACGATTCCCATCCAGTCAATGGTATCACCACTAAATGCACTGTAGCCCTGTCCTGCAATAACAACGAGGCAAAGGATAAGTGCGAAGATTGGTCCGAATGGGAATAATTTTGCACTGTACTTTAATTCGCTGATGTCGTGGCCTTGAGCAACGAATGCTTTTCTGAATCTGTAGTGAGAAATTGCGATACCTACCCAAGTGATAAATCCTGCAAGTCCTGATGCACTAACTAGCCATACATATACCGGACCTTCGCCTGAAGGAGAAGATAGGAAGCAAGCTGATGCTACGATTGTAGTAAGAATTAATGCGTTTAGCGGGATTTTGTGCTTGGAAAGCTTTGCAAAAATCTTTGGCGCTTTACCGTCCTTGGCAAGAGCATAAAGCATACGAGAGGAAACATAAAGTCCTGAGTTTCCTGCAGAAAGAACGGAAGTTAAGATAACTGCGTTCATTACAGATGCTGCTGCTGCGATACCTACTTTTTCAAACACTAGAGTGAATGGACTTACGGAAAGGTTATCGATACCTCCCTGTAGTAGGTTAGGATCAGTGTAAGGAATAAGGAATCCGACAACGGTGATTGCACCGATGTAGAATAATAGGATTCGCCAGAATACTGCTTTTGTTGCCTTTGGAACTGCAACTTCTGGGTTTTCACTTTCTCCGGCTGCAATACCGAGCATTTCTGTTCCTTGGAAGGAGAATCCGGCAATCATGAAGATGCTGAGTACGCCCCAAATTCCGTTAACGAAAGGCGCTTCGCCCTCTGTCCAGTTCTTGAATCCTTGAGATTCGCCGCCCATGATGCCAACGATCATGAGAAGTCCTAAAATAATAAATACGATTACAGTAACAACCTTGATGCTTGCAAACCAGAATTCACTCTCTCCGTAAACTTTTGCGGAAAAATAGTTGAGTAAAAATAGTAATGCAAGGAAGATTCCACTGATGAGAATTGCGGGCGCATCCGGCAGCCAGAAACGTACCAGAATAACTGCGGCAACCAACTCTGCAGCAACGGTAATTGCCCAGTTGTACCAATAGTTCCAACCGAGAGCAAAACCGAAGGCAGGATCCACGAACCTTGTACCATAGGTTTCAAATGCACCGGATACAGGCATGTACGTGGTCATTTCTCCTAAACTGGTCATGAGGAAATAAACCATGACACCGATAATTCCATAGGCCAAAAGGGCTCCTCCGGGACCTGCTGTACTGAGGGAATCTCCCAAAGCAACGAATAGACCAGTACCGATAGCACCACCGATGGCGATCATGTTTAGATGACGTGCTTTCAAACTTCGTTCGAGCTTTTCTGGCTCTTTGTTAATTGAACTCATTTTTTCACTTTCCTTTCTAAGACAAGATATAAAATAACAATTCTATTCTATGGGAATGTTGCAAATTAGGCTATCGTGTAAAAGTATGATCAGGGGGTGTTACGCTAAAACTTCAGTATGATTGGTGAATTGTGCAATCTCTTTTCCTACCCCTTGATAAAATTTCTTGAAAATTCTGTGAATTAAAAAGAGTAAAGCACACCTCTTGAATGATTGATTCAAAAGTAGCCCCGGCAAAAATGCCGGAGCGCATAATAAAATTTAGTTTGTCGTTTTGGTTGATTTTTTGTTTTTAGATAAGCTCATGATATTGGTAAGTACCATTGAATAGCCAATAATGACTGTCAATAAACTTAAGATTAAAGAAACTCTTGTTAAACCCCTCATAATTAACCTCCATAATAACCTCTTTTCCCATATCAACAGTATAGCACAAAATTATAAATCTTGGAACTGGAAATTTCGTTTTCCGGAGGCATAATCGGCAACAATTTGTCCTTGGCCATGAAGTCTGTACTTATAGGTGACAAGACCGTCTAGGCCTACCGGTCCTCTGGCGTGGAGCTTTCCTGTACTGATGCCTACTTCTGCACCAAAACCATAACGGAAGCCATCGGCAAATCTTGTGGAACAGTTGTGGTATACTCCGGCAGAATCAACAAAGTTCATAAACTTTTCGGCAGCGGCTCCATCCTCGGTAATGATGCAGTCGGTGTGGTGGGAGCCATAGCGATTAATGTGGGCAATAGCCTGATCTAGATCGGCTACGGTTTTTACCGTCAAAATATAGTCCAAATACTCTTTGAAGTCTGCTTCGGACTGTGCCGGTCGTAGCTGGATGGATTCATTTTTTAGCAGAGCCAGCACTTCTTCTGCAACGTCTTCATGAAGAAGGAGGGTTTCCGCAGCATTGCAAGCGGCCACATATTGGGTCTTGGAATCCACAATAATCGGAAGGGCTTTTTGGATATCTGCAGATTTGTCTACATATATATGGCAAATTCCATCCGCATGTCCCATTACCGGAATCTTGGAGTTGGCCATGATGTACTGAACAAATTCATTGGAGCCACGAGGAATAATTAGGTCAATAGACTCGTGACAACCAAGTAACTCATCAATTCCGCCACGACTTTCTACCAAGGTGATAAATCCATGGGGAAGACCAGCAGCAACACCTGCCTGATAAATTAGATCAAAGAGGCATTTGTTGGTGTTTTTGGCTTCGCTGCCTCCCTTGAGGATGGCACAGTTTCCACTTTTTACACAAAGGGCGGAAATTTGTACCAGGGCATCAGGGCGAGATTCAAAGATAACACCGATAACGCCAATGGGGCAGGTGGTTTTGACTAGGGTTAAGCCTTCATCTAAGCTTCGTTTAAGCAAAGGGCGAAATAGTGGATCGGGAAGGCCGATTAAGTTGTCTATTCCGGAGAGACAATCGCTGAGCTTGTGATCGTCAAACTTTAGTCTGGAAGCGAGGGGTGCGGGAAGGCTGTCTCCTGCCGCACAGTCTGCTTGGTTTGCGGCAAAAATTGCCTCCTTGTTGTCTTCTAGGGTTTGGGCAATGTTTTTCAAGGCTTCATTTCTCACCTCTTCCGGCAAAGAGGCTAGCTTAAAGCTGTCGGCTTTGACGTTTCTTGCGATTTCTTTATAATTCATTATTGAGTATCCTTTCTAACAGTGTTTTGACGAAGTAATTAATTTCTCGATAATTGGGCCCATCCTCACCGGAGAGAACCAGATAGCCTTCAACGGTTCCCGGCAAAGAAAAAGGAAAGTCCTCCATGTCCAAGAAGGTTAGGCCTTGGTGGACAATTAGGGGTAGGGAAAGGGTGAAGGTCCCTGGAGCAAAGTCGTATGCCGTCCCCTTGTCCCCAAAGGAGACGCGACGGATTGGATTCGGCCCTTGCCTACCGCTAAGGGTTAATGTTTCCTTTTGAATCCGGATATGCTCCACAAGAACCTTATGGTTCTTCCCCTTGACCGGAAACCCCAAGTGAAAGAGGGCTTGATGAAGGGGAACCTTTTCCAGAAGCTTAAGCAAGCGATGAAGCTGAAGCACATCGTCCCGGTTGTGCAAGAGAATTTTTTCTTCCAAGGCACGGTCTCCTGAGTGGAGATAATCATAGTAAAGGGAAACGCTTTCTTTTCCGGAAATTTCATCGGTTCGATTGGGCCAAAGGCCCATAAAGTCTTCCACCGTTTTTTGCTTTAAATTGGGTAAAAACTGCCGAAGCTGGGTGTATTTATCCACAAGGCGGTAAAGATCCAAGGAATAAAGCAGGGGTGGAGGTGCTTGCCTGTGGTGGTTGAGTCTTGCCAAAAGGAAGGGCAGGTCAAAGGCTAGGCCATTATAGGTGATGACCACATCCAGCTTGCAAAGATCTTCTACCAGTGCAGCTAGAACCAAAGCCTCTTCCTCGGGGTACTCTGCAAAGTATTGGGTTAAGACGAAGCTGTCCCCTTGGGGCACCAAAAGACCCGCCAAGATGAGCTTAGCGTTTTTTGGATTTAGTCCGGTGGTTTCGATGTCAAAGACACCGACGGAAAGATCACCGAAGTATTGGCGATAAGGTCCGAAACGAAAGTCGGTACCCTCGTGTGTTTCTCTTCGTATATTCATTTTTATATTTTACCACAAAAAATGGAGATGTTAAAAGATTAATCAAAACAAAAAACCCTGCATAAGCAGGGTTTTTTGTTCAAAAGGGGTATTGGGATTAGAGATTAATGAGGCTATCTCGGGATAACCTCTATGTAGAGTTTAACCTACCAAAGAAAAAAATGCAAGGAGAAAAAAGGAAATTTTGCATAGAAACATTCTTTTTTTTCTTTTTTTTGTTGAACCCGTCAATAGACTGAATAATCAAACGTTTTATCTATCAAAAGATGAAGGAAGATTCTCTGAAAAAACCATGACAATGTGGTATAATATTGTAGAAAATATAAGGAGAGGGAACAAAAAATGGATGCCATAAGCAAAGTAATTGATGAAAGCAAAAAAATTGTTATTAAAATAGGAAGTAATGTATTGTCCAGTGATGAAGGGGCAGTAAACAGAGAGATTCTTCATGGAATTGTAGAACAGGTGAATCACCTAAGAGAAGCGGGAAAGCAAGTGATTATCGTTTCTTCAGGAGCCGGAATTTGCGGCGTAGGAGCCATTAATAAGTGGTCAAGACGAGGGGATATCAACTATAAGCAGGCTCTTTGTGCTATCGGACAGGTGGAGCTGATGATGGCCTACAAGGAATATTTTGCCGATTTTGATATTCATGTGGGGCAAATGCTGCTGACCAGAGAGGATTTCACCAACGATCAGCGGACCTTACATATTCGAAACACTCTGTTTACCTTGGTAGACGAGGGGGTTGTGCCTATTGTCAACGAAAACGATACCGTCAGTGTAGAGGAAATCAAAATCGGAGACAACGATACCCTAAGTGCATTGACTGCTAGTCTTTGGAATGCGGATGTACTGATTTGCCTTAGCGACATTGATGGAGTATTTAGCCGAGATCCAAAAAAATATAAGGATGCGGAGTTAATTGAAGAGGTCTACGATATTGACGGTCTTCTTGAGGAAATCGATGTAGATGGAAAGAGCACCTTTGGAACCGGTGGCATTAGCACCAAAATCGAGGCGGCAAGAAGAGCAGGGAAGTATCAGATTCCGACGATTTTGTTAAACGGAAAAAAAGAACATATCATTAAGAAAGCGCTGGAAGGAGAAGAAACCGGTACGGTGTTTTTCTTTCAGTAGCAGAAATGGAGACGGAAATGAATATAGGATTTATTGGAACGGGAAATATGGGCGGTGCCATTTTAAAGGGGTATAGCAAAAATGCAAAGGCAGACGGAAATAAAATTTTGGCCTTTGATGTAGACAAGGAGAAGCTTAAGGCCATTGAAGAAGGCTATGGAGCTATCCCCTGTGCCTCCCCCCAAGAGCTGGTGAGAGAAAGTGATATTGTATTTATTGGTATTAAACCAAATCTTTACGGAGAGGTTTTGCCGGTAATCAAGGAAGCTTACCATAAAGATAAGTTGATTATTTCTATGGCGGCGGGAATTAAGATTTCTTTTCTTGAGGAACACCTAGGCAGCGATGGAAGGATTGTGCGCATTATGCCAAACTTGCCCGCCATGGTGGGTGAAGGCATGACTGCTGCTTGCAGAAATAAACAGGTAGATGACCAAGACTTCGCACAGGCCCTAAAGATCCTGGAGGCGGTAGGCGTGGCACAGGAGGTAACGGAGGAGATGATCCATACGGTTATTGGTGTGTCAGGAAGTAGCCCGGCCTATACCTATATGTATATTGACGCACTGGCAAAAGCGGCGGAAAAAAACGGTATGCCTTATGAGCAGGCGATTATCTTTGCAGCCCAATCTTGTTTAGGTGCGGCAAAGATGGTACTGGAAACAAAGGAAAGTCCGGAGCAGCTACGCATCAATGTTTGTTCTCCGGGGGGAACGACCATAGAAGCGGTAAATACCCTCTTTGAAAACGGATTTGTTGAAAACATCCAAGAAGGATTTCAGGCTGCTGTGGAAAAATCAAAGGAGATGAGCAAATGATTTTTCGTGAGGAAACCCTTTCTTCCGAAAGGATTTATGAAGGAAGAATAGTCAATCTGCGCAAGGATAAGGTGACGGTGAAAAGCGGAACCTCTTCTCGGGAGATTGTGGAGCATAACGGAGGGGCTGTGGCGGTTGCCTTAACCAAAGAAAACAAACTGGTTATGGTGAAGCAGTTTAGAAAAGCCGTAGAGCGGGTGGTTTTGGAGCTGCCGGCAGGAAAGCTTGAAGGAGATGAGGATCCGGAGGAAGCGGTGAAGCGGGAGCTTCGAGAGGAAACCGGCTATGTGGCGGGAACCGTAAGCAAGCTTTCAACCATGCTTCCTTCTGTAGGCTATACCCAGGAGAGGCTGCATATTTATTTGGCAGAGGATCTGGTTGGCGGAGAAACGGATTTTGACGAAAATGAAGCCCGTGATCTTGTCGACTATGACGGTGAGGGGGGTTGTGAAATGATCATGAAGGGCGAAATCCAAGACGCCAAGACCATTATTGGTGTATTGATGACAAAGATGAAACGGGGACTCTAGTCTTTGAGAACAGGAGAGAGAAATGTATTTGGAGGCGTTTAGGGAATATTTGAACCGAGAGAAAAAAGTGGCAAAAAACACCTGCCTTGCCTATGGGAAAGATCTGGAAGGGTTTTTG
>JAVWKI010000069.1:0-8436 GCA_036638575.1 Anaerovoracaceae bacterium
CTGCCTTCATGAACTGGTTCTTGTCTGCGCCCATTCCAACCTGTGCAACATAAACGTAGCCATAGCTCATTGCCATCTTTCCTAGGTCTTTCTTTTTGATCTTCTTACCGGAAGCAGCAAACTTAGCGATTGCAGCAGTCGGTGTTGCCTTTGAAGCCTGTCCACCTGTGTTGGAGTAAACTTCTGTGTCAAATACTAGGATATTGATGTCTTCACCTGAAGCCATTACGTGGTCTACACCGCCGTAACCGATATCGTAACTCCAGCCGTCTCCGCCTAAGCACCATACGGATTTCTTCACGAGGAAGTCCTTCTTCGCTAGGATTTCTCTTGCAAGTGCGTTTTCTTTGCCTTCAAGCTTTTCGCTTGTAATTGCTGCGGTTACTGCATCTGAAAGTTCTCTGGATTTATCTCCATCGTCCATTCCTGCGATCCAAGCTTCACAAACTGTTTTGATTGTTGCATTGCTTGTTTCTGCAATTAGTTCTTCCATTGTTGCCTGGATTTTTTCTCTCATTTGTCTTACGCCGACAGCCATACCCAGTCCATACTCTGCGTTGTCCTCAAACAGTGAGTTTGCCCATGAAGGTCCTCTGCCGTTTTCATCGGTACAATAAGGCATGGATGGTGCGGATGCGCCCCAGATGGATGAACATCCTGTTGCGTTGGCGATCATCATTCTATCACCGAATAACTGTGTAATTACCTTGATGTACGGTGTTTCTCCACAACCTGCACATGCTCCGGAGAATTCGAAGTATGGCTTAGCAAACTGGCTTCCCTTAACGGTAGCTTTGTCTGCTAGTGTATCTCTGATTGGAAGAGTCATTGCGTAATCCCAGTTTTCCACTTCTTTTAGTTCTTCTGCAAACATCTTCATGTCGATGGCTTTTTCCTTAGACGGACAAACATCTACACAGTTTCCACAACCCATACAATCTAGTGGATCGATCTGGATTCTGTACTGAAGATCTTCAAAGCCCTTGCCCTTAGCCTGTACGGTTTCAAAGCCACTTGGCGCCTTTGCTTTTTCGTCTGCGCTAAGAAGAATCGGTCTGATTGCTGAATGCGGACAAACAAATGAACACTGGTTACACTGGATACATTTATCTTTATCCCAGTCTGGTACGTGAATTGCAACACCACGTTTTTCGTAAGCTGCTGTACCGGATGGGAAGGTACCGTCTGCAATGTCCTTGAAGGTACTTACCGGTAGTGAGTCTCCTTCTTGCTTATTCATTGGTACCATGATTTTTTCTACGAATTCCGGTAGATCTACATCGTGTACCGGTTCTGCCTCTGCATCTGCCCAAGCTGCCGGAACTTCAATTTTCACTGCTCCGGTAACACCTCGGTCTACCGCTTCCTTGTTCATGTTGACGATCTTTTCGCCCTTCTTGCCATAGGTTTTTACGATAGAATCCTTTAGGTAGTTTACTGCTTCTTCTGTCGGAATTACCTGTGCAATGTTGAAGAATGCAGACTGCATGATCATGTTGATTCTGTTGCCTAAGCCGATTTCTTCGCCGATAGCTGTTCCGTCAATGATGTAGAACTGAATATCGTTTTGTGCGATGTATCGTTTTAGGTTTGCCGGTAAGAACTCATCGATGTTCTCCGGTGTCCAGTTACAGTTTAGTAAGAAGCTTCCGCCCTTTCTTAGACCCTTGAGTAGGTCATACTGTCTTGTATAAGCCTGGTTGTGACAAGCCACAAAGTCTGCCTCAGTGATAAGGTAAGTTGCCTGAATCTTGCTCTTACCAAATCTTAGGTGGGAAATGGTAATACCGCCGGATTTCTTTGAGTCATAAGCAAAGTATCCCTGAGCGTACATATCTGTATTGTCACCGATGATCTTAATTGCCTGTTTGTTTGCTCCTACTGTACCATCTGAACCAAGTCCCCAGAACTTACATCTTACGGTGCCTTCGTGCTCTGTTGAGATTTCAACATCCTCTAGTGAGCTGTGGCTTACATCGTCTACGATACCGATAGTGAAGTGGTTCTTTGGCGCATCTGCAGATAGGTTCTTGTATACTGCTGCGATCTGTGCCGGTGTAGTGTCCTTTGATCCAAGGCCATATCTTCCTGCATAAATCTTTGGTGCGTTTTCTTCATCAAAGTACATTGTCTTAACATCCATGTAAAGTGGATCCCCAACGGCACCCGGTTCCATGGTTCTGTCCATTTCCGCAATTTTCTTTACGGTTTTTGGCATTACTGCCTTTAGATGCTCTGATGACCATGGACGATATAGTCTTACCTTGATTAGGCCGACTTTTTCTCCCTGTTCAATCAATGCATTTATGGTTTCTTCAACGGTTTCACAAACGGATCCCATTGCGATGATTACTCTGTCTGCATCCGGAGCACCTACATAGTCAAAAGGCTTGTATGCTCTTCCGGTTAGCTTTTGGATTTCGTCCATGTAGTCTTCAACGACTTTTGGAACGTCTTCGTAGAATGGTTGGCATGCCTGTCTAGCCTGGAAGAAAATATCCGGGTTCTGGGCAGTACCTCTGATTACCGGATGCTCTGGGTTTAAGGCGTTGTCTCTAAATGCCTTAACTGCATCCATGTCCACTAGCTCTGCAAAATCCTTGTGATCGATTACTTCGATCTTCTGAATTTCGTGAGAAGTTCTGAATCCATCAAAGAAGTGAAGGAACGGAACTTTGCTCTTGATTGTGGAAAGATGTGCTACACCGGCAAGGTCCATAACTTCTTGCACGGAACTTGAACAAAGCATTGCGAATCCGGTTTGTCTTGTTGCCATTACGTCTGAATGGTCTCCAAAGATACACAGTGCATGGGTTGCCAAGGTTCTTGCTGTTACGTGAATTACGCAAGGTAAAAACTCACCTGCGATCTTGTACATGTTTGGAATCATTAGCAATAATCCTTGTGAAGCGGTATATGAAGTTGTCAATGCTCCCGCTGCCAATGAACCGTGAAGTGCCCCTGCGGCCCCTGATTCGGACTGCATCTCTACAAGTTTCACTTCTTGACCAAAAATATTTTTAACTCCTCGTGCCGCCATTTCATCGACTTCTTCAGCCATCGGCGAACTTGGTGTAATCGGATAGATAGCCGCTACATCGGTGAACGCATATGATACATATGCCGCCGCTGTATTACCATCCATAGTTTTCATGTGTTTTTTTGTCATTTTACCCTCCTACTTTTCTCCCAAAAAAAAGAAAAGCCCTTATAAACATATTGTACTTATTCATACTTTATACTACTCTGCTTGCTTTGTCAATATTGCATAACAAAAAATACATTATACAATTTCATTTATCATTTTTCCATTGTTTTCCTATTGTTTTCAATATGTTTGCCATTTTTTTAACAGAATGAATCTTTACTGATTAATTTGTATATTCTTCCTTTTTTTGTATTTAATTTGCAGTTATTTCCTTTAGTTGAATTTTCTTTATACATTTTTTTGTTTTTTTATGCAATTTCTTTTTTTGTTTTTTTACGCCAAGATAAAATAAAAGGGCTACGAAAATTCTTTCGCAGCCCTTTATTCAATTTTAGGTATTAAATTTTACTCTATAACCAAGCATTTTTTCGGGCATTTTTCAACGCAAACTCCGCAAGCTACACAAGCGTCTTGGTTTACTTCCCAAACTTTTTCTTTTCGGTCAACCGTTAATGCGTCTACCGGGCAGTTCTTGCCACAAATTCCGCAATAGATACAATCCTCAAGATTGCACTTCAGTCCACCCTCTGCAGCCTTAGCTGCGCCGTCAGCCTTTGCAGCAGGTTTTTCTGCTTCAGGAACGACAAAGGTATCTACTACCTTTTCTACATCCGGTGTAGTATATTCCGGTTCCATAGTAAGACATTTCTTTGGACAAACTTCAACACAGCATTCGCATTGAATACACTGCATTCTTTCGATGGTCCAAGTTCTGCCTTTTCTGTCTACGGTAATTGCATTTGCCGGACATTTTTTACCACAGATTCCGCAAAGAATACAATTCTTTTCTTCGATTCCAATGTGGCCTCTGGTTCTTTCCTGCCATTCTCTTGGTACTACCGGGTACATAAGAGTTGCAGGCTTTTTGAATAAGCTTTTTAATACGACTTTTCCAATTTTAAAAGTTGCCATCACTCTCACCTACCTTTCTGTACAACTGATACAAGGGTCAATGGTCAGAATAAGCATTGGAACGTCTGCCAAGTCACAGCCCTGCAGGGTCTTAACCATTGCCGGGATGTTCTGGTTGGTCGGTGTTCTTACTCTCATTCTTTCCAAGAATTTCGTGCCTTCATCAAAGCCCTTAGCATAGTAATATGCTTCGCCTCGCGGCTGCTCTAGTCTAGCTACGAATTCGCCGGTTACATTGCCCTTAACTGGAACTTCAATTGCTCCATCAGGAATCAATTCAACTGCTTTTGCGATTAAGTCGATAGACTGGAATACTTCTTTGATTCTTACCATACATCTTGCATAGCAGTCTCCATCTGTTTCGATGCAAGGCTCAAAACCAAGCTTATCGTAAACGCCGTCTCCTGCTAATCTCATATCTTGTACAATGCCGGATGCTCTTGCCATAGGTCCTACTGTCCCTAGTTCAATCGCTTCTTCTTTTGTCAATTTACCTACGCCGCAAAGTCTGTTCTTAACGGATTTGTCTTCCATGAATACGTCCGTTAATTCTTTGATTTCTCCCTTGATACCGTTAAGTCTCTTTACCATATCTTCAAGAGTTGCTGCGTCCATGTCTTTTCTTACTCCGCCGACCTTACAAACAGAGAAGATAACTCTTCCGCCTGTAGTTTCTTCGAATAAGTCAAGAATGGTTTCTCTTACTCTCCAGCAGTGCATGAATAAGCTTTCAAAGCCAAATGCGTCTGCTAGAAGGCCTAGCCAAAGCAGATGCGAATGCAATCTGGAAAGCTCGTGCCATATTGTTCTGAGGTAGTTTGCTCTTTCCGGAACTTCGATGTTCATTGCGCCTTCAACTGATGCACAATATCCCCATCCGTGTCCGAAGCTGCAGATACCGCAGATTCTTTCAATTACATATACCATTTCGGTATATTCCTTTTTTTCCACTAGTTTTTCAAGTCCTCTATGGATAAATCCAATAGAAGGAATTGCTTCTACAACCTTTTCATCTTCGATTACTAGATCTAGATGTACCGGTTCAGGAAGCACCGGGTGCTGTGGTCCGAAAGGAATAATAGTTCTTTTACCCATGTTTTCTACCTTCCTTTCTTACTTTTTCCACGGTGTTTCTTCTGATACTTTGAAGAAATGGCCACCATAGTCAAGTGCGTTATGTAAAAACTTAATTCCAAATAGATCGTGCATTTCGTTTTCATAAATAAATGCACTCCAATATTCTTTGGTTACGCTCTCAACTTCTTCGCCTTCACCAATAACTAATCTTAAGTTTGTTAGCACATGATCCTTGTCAAAAGAGTACAGGATTTCATATCCGTTTTCTTTTGTTGTGGCACATGCCTGTCCCAGTCTGTATCCATCTTCTCGTAGGTTTCTTACAACTCCAAGTAACTCGGAAGCAGTTACTGTTTGAAAGTCTTGCTGATTTGGTGTTCTTTCGCTCATTATGCTTCCTCCTTCTTTACTTGACCTTTTCGATCAGCGTCCATCTTGGCTTTCTTTTCTGCAAGAACGCCAAGTCCTTTAACTACACCGTCGATAATTGCTTCCGGTCTTGCTGCGCAACCCGGAACATAGCAATCTACAGGAATTACGGTATCAACCCCACCTAGGATATTGTAGCATTCTCTGAAAACTCCGCCATTATTGGCACAAATTCCTACTGCTACAACTACCTTTGGCTCAGGCATTTGCTCATATATTTGTTTTACAACTTCCTTGTTTTGGTCATTTACTGAACCGGTTACAAGGAAGACATCTGCGTGCTTTGGATTACCAGTGTTGATAATTCCAAACCGTTCAACGTCGTACATAGGTGTAAGGCAAGCCAGAACTTCTATGTCGCAACCGTTACAGCTGGATCCGTCATAATGAATGACCCAAGGTGATTTTGTTACATAAGACATTCTCTCGCCTCCTTTAAATGAATAATAGAATGAATAAGTTTGCAGTTCCAAGAACTAATGCAACAATCCATGCGGAGTTGATTGCAACCTGCCACTTCATTCTTGCGAAGCTGTTGTCGATAAATATTTCGAAGAAATAAGTAACAAGACAAACAACTACGCCAACTACTGCGCCCCAGATTGTTCCGTTCGCAAAGAACAAGAATACAAATCCAAGTAGGAAAATATTTTCATACCAGTGTGCTGCTTCGATAAGCGCTAAAGTCTTACCGGAGAACTCTGTCTTAAGTCCTGCAACCAATTCCTGGTGGGCATGGTGTGACATAGAAAGGTCAAAAGGTGACTTTCTGAACTTAATGGTTAGGATGAAAACAAATCCAATAAACATCCCTGCTAGGTATGGTAGAGGGAATTTTGACCCAAGCATGATTTCGCTAATATCGAAGCTTCCTACGCACATGTAGAATCCTACAGCAGTAAGAAGAACCATTGGCTCATAAGCCAACATCTGAAGCAATTCTCTCTCTGCACCGGTCTGTGCGTATGGTGAGTTTGAAGAAAATGCTGCAACGATAAGGAATACGCTTGCCAAAGTTAGGGTGAAGATGATTAACAGTAGGTTTTCTCCTGCAAAGAAGAAGCATCCGGTAATCACAACGAAAAGGAAGAAACAAGTAACATAGAAGTCTTGAACCTTGTTTACTGTAATGTCTTCCTTCTCCCATAACTTGAAGAAGTCATAAAACGGCTGTAGAATAGGCGGGCCTACTCTGCCTTGCATTCTTGCTGAAATTTTTCTGTCTATACCTGCAAGTAATCCACCGATGATTGGTGCTAAGATGAGGTATGCAACTACAAATATGATCATTTTTACCATGACTACATACCTCCTATCATTGCGCCTACAATCATGCCAAGAGCGGCAACAATTGTCACTGACGTAGCAACTACACCGATAACGTTCATTTTAAATTCGCCGAAATATCCGTCCATGTACCAGTTTCTTAGTGAAACCGGAGTTGAACCCTGCATTGCGTTTACGAAAGTAAGGTCATCTCCCTTGTTTACACCAGCCATGTAAATCGGTACGATTCTCTTGGTTGTTCTGCCAAAGAAGAAGGCAAACAACAATACAAGTACTGCAACCATGATGCACATTAGGATCATGTTGTTGGCAGAAAGTGCCAGTGTTTCAACAATACCAAATCCACCTTCAAGATAAGGAATAACCATACCCTTTGAGATGAATGGGAAGCCAAGACATACCACTACCGTTAGGATAGCCAGTACCATGTGTACAAATGTCTCTTCTCCATGAACATGTTTTTGGATATTTTCTCTTCCGGCCATAATTCCGGACAGTTTACCCATCCACTTGGTCCAGTAGAATGCGGTTGCCGCACTACCAAAGCAAATAATTACGATGAGTAGAATATTTCCTGAATCCACGAATGCAACCATTGTTGCCCATTTTGAAATCAACATACCAAATGGAGCAAGGAACATTCCGGTGATACCGATAAGCATGAATGCTGCCAATTTTGGCATTCTGTCAAATAGACCATCCATGTCCTCGATGTCTCTGCTTCCGATGTTGTGTTCTGCCGTTCCTACGCATAAGAACAGTAAAGACTTGGTTACGGCGTGGAATATGATTAGCATAATTCCTGCCCAAACTGCAGATGCTGATCCGACACCGCCACAAGCAACAATCAAACCTAAGTTTGCCACTGTTGAGTAAGCCAGTACCTTCTTTGCATTGCTTTGAGAAATTGCCGCGAAAGATGCCATGAGGAAGGTAATTCCTCCAACTACTGCGACCATTGTTCCTGCAACGTTAGGTCCAAGAACCGGTGAAAGCTTGATAATTAGGAATACTCCAGCTTTTACCATTGTAGATGAATGCAATAACGCCGATGTCGGTGTTGGTGCAACCATCGCGCCAAGCAACCAGCTGTTGAATGGCATTTGTGCTGCCTTTGTCAATCCTGCGAAAGCAAAGAAGATTGCCGGTGCAACTACTGAGTAGCCCATTGCGCCGATAGTCAGCATTGTGGATAGTTCCAGCGTTTCGTAATAAGTTCCCAGTAGGATGATTCCCACAACGAACCCTAGGCCTCCGGCCAAGTTCATTACAAGTGCTCTGAATGCATTTCTTGTTGCCACCTTGTCTTCGTCCTTCTTGTTGTGAAGTAGACCGTTGAATCCGATAAGGAAGAAGGAACATAGAGAGGTGATTTCCCAGAAGAAATACAACCAAATCATGTTGTTCGATACAACCAATCCGAACATTGCGGACAAGAATAAGAACATTAAGAAGAAGAACCAAGGTCTTCTGTCTTTTGCATCCTTGTGATGCTTTTGGAAATCTTTCATATAGCCTATTGC
>JAVWKI010000070.1:0-8235 GCA_036638575.1 Anaerovoracaceae bacterium
TATGTGTTTTTAGGGCGTGAAGAAGAATCTTTTTTTCGGCAAGATCCATGGCCTGACCAAGAGAACCCACCTTATCTAGGGCGTTTAACTCTGCACCGGTGGACTCAAGCAAGAATACCGGTAGGTTCTCTACCGTAATCAATGGATCGGGGCAGGTCAGAATCAAACGCTCTACAATATTTTGCAGTTCTCGGATATTTCCCGGCCATTTAAACTTAAGTAAAATGGAAAGCGATTGTGGATCTAGTTTTTTGTTTTGGTGATAGCTTTCATTATATTTTTTTAAAAACTTATGAAGAAGGGGAGCAATATCCTCAGTACGCTCTCGCAGGGGCGGTACATTAATGGGCACAACGTTTAGTCGATAGTAAAGGTCTTCTCTAAATTTTTGTTCCTTCACCAGTTGATGCAGATCCTTGTTTGTAGCAGAAATAATTCGTGCATTGACCGGAATAGAGGCGGTTCCGCCGACCTTGCGAATTAGGCGATCCTGAATGACTTGAAGGAGCTTCACCTGCAAATTTAATGGAAGCTCAGAAATTTCATCTAGAAACAAGGTTCCGTTTTCTGCAGCTTCAAAATAACCTTTTTTCCCATCAGCTCTAGCACCGGTAAAGGCGCCCTTTTCATAGCCAAACAATTCGGATTCAATTAAGTTTTCGGGAATCGCACCGCAGTTTACGGTAATAAACGGGGCGTTTTTTCGGTCTCCGCTGGTGTGGAGAAATTTTGCAATAACCCCTTTACCTACACCGGATTCACCAGTAATTAAAACGGTAGAATCCACAGAGGAAAGCTTTTTCGCCAGCTGGAGGACGTGGAACATAGCCGGGCTTCCAGAGACAATGCCTTGATCAAAGAATTGTTCAAAATCCTTATGGCTTGCAGGATTACCGCGGCCGGTTTCCAATCGTTTTTGGATGGTGGAAAGCTCGGTAATATCCCTAGAGGTTGTAATTACCTTGCTGATCTTCCCTTGCTTATCGGTAATGGGCGTTCCGGTGGAAAGGAGTTTTCTTCCTTCGATGTTTTCGTGGATAATGGTCGCTTCCCGTTTTTCTTTTAATACGATACGTGCCACAGAAGGAGAGAAGATTCCACTTTGTTCAAGATCGCTGATGTGGGCACCAATAACGTCCTCAGGAGTAATTTTGTAAAGATCATAGCAGGCCTTATTGCACCACAAAGTGTAGCCATTGGCATCATCAATAAAAATCGCATCGCTGATGCTATCCAAAATCGGTTCAAATTCCCAAGGCTCAAAGCCTTTGATGAAGTGTTTTTTCATTTCTATTCTCCAATTCTTTTGTGAAGCCTCAAGGCCGCAGGAAGTTAAGTCTCTCTGGCGTAATTTCAATCATGGGTGCATGTTGATGGCTTTGCTTTGATCTAAAGTGAAAAAAATTTCAATTTTCAGATGAAATCATGAATCTTTGTGTTAATAAATAATTATATAGTGTATAATAGTAATAATCAACAGTATGATACAAAACTGTATCAGTATTTTAGGAGGTAAAAGATATGAAAAAGTTTTTTAAATGTAGCCACTGTGGAAATTTTATCGGAATGATTGATGACAAAGGTGTTCCTGTTGTATGTTGCGGTGACAAGATGCAAGAAATGGTTGCCAACACAACAGATGCGGCAACAGAAAAACACGTACCGGTAGCAACAGTAGAAGGCAACAAGGTTTCTGTACAAGTAGGATCTGTAGCTCATCCGATGGAAGATGCACACTTCATTCAGTGGATTTATGTTGAAACTGAAAATGGCGGACAGAGAAAAATCTTAAAGCCGGGAATGGAGCCAAAAGCTACCTTCGCATTAGAGAATGATAAGGCTGTTGCAGTCTATGAATATTGCAACCTTCACGGTCTATGGAAGGCTGATCTCTAAGGTTAACTGAACTTAAAAATTAAATCAATCGGTTAAGTAAATAAAAAGCCATAAGCCCACGACAATTTGTGGACTTATGGCTTTTTGATTTTGGAAAATGATGTCTGTGTTTTGTAAGGGGAATTTCACTTAAACGCCAGTTGAAATAAGAACTCCCCGAAGCGATGATAGTTGGCATTGCTTCGGGGAGTCCTATTTTAGAATAAAAGAGAAAAGCTTCATTATTGCAGGTCATTTGGGTATCGGTAAACTAGCTCCCTGCGAGATTTAATTACTTATCGTTATATCTACTGGCATGATACTGGATTTATCAGGGTAAAAGTGGGTCAAATGCCCATTCTCACCCTGCAAATCAGGCGCATCAACAACCTTTACTAGAGTATAACAAAGGTAGCGTGACAAAATCGTGTACACTTAGGGTAAAAATGAATAAATATTACATTTTTATAAAAAAATTTGTTAGATTATCGGGCGAATAACGCCTTTAATCGAATAGGCATACACACTGCTTCGTGTAACACCATGACTTGGTGAAGCTTCAATAATGCGATTGTTTCCAAGATACAGTGCTACGTGGAAAACTTTTCCGCTATTGTCTGCATAGACAATAATGTCTCCTCGTTTTCGATCACTAAAGTTTACATGGAGGTAGCTATCATCTTCCCAAAGCAGCCTTGAAGAGTACTGATTGCTCCAGTAGGCGTAGCTATGGCTACCAAGGGGTGTTGGATCGATCCCGGTTCCATAAAATGCCTGGAAGATTAAACCGGTGCAATCAATACCTAGGCCGGGAGCAGCAGAAGCACACCAAACATATTTTGTACCAAGATAAGTTTCTGCGGTACTGATCATGGCTTCAATATGATCGGCCTTGTCGCTGATAATGGTCGTGCGCAATGGACTCACATAGGAGTCCAGATAATAGAAGGAATCCCAGGAAAAACCCATGGCGCTCCAGGTTGCATAATCCACACTGCCGGTAACCGGAAGATTGTGTCTTCGCTGGAAGGCACTGACGGCAGCAGCTGTAGTTTGCGTGTAATATGCTTTTCCGTTATACACGCCTAAATAATTTTGAATAGTATAAACCTTCATGCCACTCATACCAACATTGAGCGTATAGCCAGAAGGTCTTACCGGAATAGGCGTTAGGGAAAGCTGCCGATAAGGAGACGGATTTTGGTAGAGCTTGGTTGTGCCAAGGTATACTGAATCTGCATTGACATAGGCCCATTGTCCGCCATAAGTGGTTTTGTACCAAGTTGTATCATAATATTCAATAACCGAATAAACCTTTATTTGTTCATTTGCTCCATAGGTAGCAACACGGCTAGGTGCCTTAAATGTGGAATGAATGTAGGTTGATTGGGTGATATAGGCAGTCTTCTCTGGGGCGTAAGGCGTTTCTGTTCCATTCTCATCGTAGAGGTGCATTGCATCGGAGTTAATATAAACCCACTGCCCGCCGTAAGTGGTTTTGTACCAGGTTACACCGAGGTATTCAACGGAGGAATAAATGGTAAATCGTGTATTGGGGGAAGCAATGGTTACAAGACTAGGGCTTAAATAAGTGGAGTGAACGTAAGTCCGCTGGGTGATTTTTGCCAGCCTTGCTGTTTCAAAAGGTGTTTCTACACCAGAATTCTCATAGAGGGTGACTGAGTCAGAATTAATATAGACAATCTGATCTCCAAGAGAAGCCTTATACCAAGTAATCCCCGAGTATTCAATAGAAGCCTGTATGGTAAACTGTTCTCCCGGCTGAGCAATGCGAATAAGGCTAGGGGTTAAATAGGTAGAATGAACGTAGGTGTGTTGGGAAATTTTACCTATCTTCTCAGGGGAAAAAGGCGTCTCTGCACCAGAATTCTCATAGAGGGTGACCGAGTCAGAATTAATATAGACAATCTGATCCCCAAGAGAAGCCTTATACCAAGTAATCCCCGAGTACTCAATAGAAGCTTGAATGGTCAGCGTTTCATTTGGCTGAGCAATATCAACAAGACTCGCGGTTAAATAGGTAGAGTGAACATAAGTCCGCTGAGAGATTTTGCCTATTTTCGTGGGAGAAAAAGGTGTTTCTACAGCAGTGTTTTCGTAGAGGGTGACCGAGTCAGAATTAATATAGACAATCTGATCTCCAAGAGAAGCCTTATACCAAGTAATCCCCGAGTATTCAATAGCAGACTGAACAGTCAGTTCTTCTCCCGGCTGAGCAATACGAATAAGGCTTGGATTTAAATAGGTGGAATGAACATAAGTCCGCTGGGTGATTCTCCCTATCTTTGCGGGAGTAAACACTTCCTCTTTTCCTTGCACTTCTGTTGTGGTGGGTGGAGGAGACGGTTCTGGATTTTGCACCTTATCCTCAGCAATACCGGAAGGCTCAGGTAGCGGCAAGGATTCCTGAACTGGTGGCAATCCTCCGTTTGTGGCTCCTCCTGTTCCTCCCTCATGAGCGGAGGCACCGAAAGCGGTTGTTGCAGAAAACGCAGAAATCGTCATTGTTGCAACCAGTAATAGTGGTAGAATTTTTCTTTTTTTCGTCATACTTCATCAATCCTTTCTTTCTTGTCTTTGTTGCTGCACTTAGCAGCCCTTTACACATATTTACACACATTGTTCACACTCTTTAATAGTTTAGCTTATCTTGGCAGTGGTTTCAATCCTTAGGAAGAAAAGCAAAGGGAAAGTGACAAATTATATATTTAAATTTGAACAACGGATCAATAATTCTTATCGCAGCCCTTAACCGGCTAGCTTCACTTGCTTTCAATAGGGCGCATCCACTTGCTTTCAACAGGGCACATCCACTTGCTTTCAGCAGAGACCTTCCCTTTGGGGATAAGTCCAAGGGGAGAGAAGAAAAAGGCGTGGCGGGAGAGAGGAGAGGTTGGTTTTTGTTTTTTTAAAAAAGTCTTGTCGAAAGCAGAATAGATCGCGGTTTTTTGCACCCTTTAGCCTAAAACGGCCCTTCAAATGCAAAAAACGTAAGTACTTATACATGCAAAAAAATGTTTATACATTAAGCTGAACTGCCAATCAGGTTGGGAAGGTCGGAGGCTGAGCCAAGGCCCAAAACCCCAAGGGTTTTGCATTTTCAAGCCCGGAAACGGCCAAAGGGTGCAAAAATTTGCATTTGCCCCCCCGAAAAAAGAGAAAGGGTGCAAAAAAGGTGAATCTGTTATTTTTTGACATTTTTCAGTACATGGGATATGATGATTTCTTAAACTGTATTCTCCCTCAAAATACTTATGTTAAAGAAAGGAGAGGATGCCGATGAGCAAAAAAGAAACAAAAGACCTGTTAGATCTTTAAGAAAAAGCTTTAAGTAGTGAAATAATCGACAAACTGGTTATCACTATAAAGCCTAAAAAGTAAAACAAGCCTTTGAGGGTGGTTATACCACCACCCTCATTCTAAAGGCTTTAATATATAAAGTCAAATGGAAGGAGAGAACCATGGATGCAGAAATCAAAATTAAGTATAAGGATGGCTCAAGGGAAGTGAGAAGATATTCAAGCCAAAAAAAGTGCGATAAAAACAACACGATTCAAGTAAAGATAAGCAACACGATTCAAGTAAAGATGAAATTGAATAAAAACACCGATTCAGATATTATGGAATGGTTAGAGGGGCAACCAAGCAAGGCGCAATCGAGGGCGCCTCTGGAAAATCATAAAATTTCATCGGAAAAGCAGAAAAAACGTTGACAGTTGACCTTCAAAGTGGTATTCTACTTGAGTAGTTTAAAGAAGGAGTTATCCGCTTCTCACCTTGATTGGCTGACAGGTCAACGGGTTAATAATACATTTTATCAATGAGTATTGAATGTGTGCGATGAACAGCGGGTAATTTTATCCGCTTTTATTTTATTTATGAGGAGGTGCGTTAGTCATCAGTAAGGAAAATTTAATCAACGAAGAAATTCGTGATAAGGAGCTAAGGATTATCAGTAATGACGGAGAACAACTTGGCATTATGAGCAGAAGCGAAGCATTGAGCCTAGCGGAAGAGAAGAATCTGGATTTGGTATGTATTTCTCCAAATGCAAAGCCGCCGGTAGCGAAGATCCTTGATTATGGAAAATATCGATATGAACTTCAAAAGAAGGAAAAGGAAGCGAAGAAGAAGCAGAAGACAACTCAGGTAAAGGAAATCAGACTTTCTACTTTTATTGAAGAGCACGATATACAAGTTAAGGCGAATACTGCGTCGAAGTTTCTAAAAGATGGCGATAAAGTTAAGGTTAGTCTTAGATTCCGTGGAAGAGAAAGGGACTATACAGCAAAAGGATTCGAAGTGATGAATAAATTTGCTGATGTTGTCGCTGAAGTTGCGGAAATAGAGAAGAAGCCTAAGTTTGAAGGGCGAAGCCTTACGATGTTTTTGGCACCAAAAGCAGATAAATAGTTACAAAGAGAATCAGATATAGGAGGAATAGCATCATGGCGAAGAACAAGATGAAGTCTCACAGAGGCGCATGCAAAAGATTTAAGTTAACAGGATCCGGCAAAGTGAAAAGAAACAAGGCATACAAGAGCCACATTCTTACTAAAAAGAGCCAGAAGAGAAAGAGAGGCCTTCGTAAGGCAACAACACTTACGAGTGCAGACTTAAAGAGAATTAAAAGCGCAATGTGCAAATAGGTTAGGAGGTAAGAAAAAATGGCAAGAGTAAAAAAAGGTGTAAACGCCCACAAGAGACATAAAAAGATATTAAAATTAGCGAAGGGTTTTTACGGACAGAAGAGCAAGGTATTCAGGGCTGCTAATCCTGCAGTAATGAGATCACTTCGTTCAGCTTACGTAGGAAGAAAGCTAAAGAAGAGAGAATACAGAAGACTTTGGATCGCAAGAATCAATGCTGGTGCAAGAATGAACGGCATCTCTTACAGCAAATTGATGAACGGACTAAAGGTTTCCGGTATCGAAATCAACAGAAAGATGCTTGCAGAAATGGCAATCTATGATGCTTCTGCATTTGCAAAGCTTTGTGAAACAGCAAAGAACGCAAAATAAGCAATAAAATAATAATAGATAGAGATAGGGAGTGATCCCTGTCTCTTTTTGTGGTATTGACTTTTCCAAGGAATAGGAATATTATGATGATATCAAAATGATATCAAAAAAAGAAAAGGAGAAGGGAAATGGAAAAGAAGATGGACAAAGTAGAATTTGATGGTGTAGAAAAGAAGGCGCCGGCCATCAGCGGGATGCTCATGCTACTGCTGAACTTGTTGGCGATGGTTGCTGCGGGAGTGGGTATTGTGGCTGTTGTTTTGCAAAATGAAAGGACAGGAGCGGTGAATCTGCCCTTATTGCTTGTTTGCGGCACATATCTTTTGCTGATCGATTGGTTTATCTTTGCAGGCTTACGGGTGGTAAGACCCAACGAGGCTTATGTGCTAACCTTGTTTGGTAAGTATTACGGTACCTTAAGAGGGCCGGGATTCTTTTTTGTTAATCCCTTTGTAAGCAGTGTGGTTCCCAGTGAGGAAGAGGCTGTTCCGGCCAAAGGGAAAAAGGGAGAAGAGGCTACGGCTAAGGGTGCACAGAGAAGCCGAAAAGTCATTTCATTAAAAGCAATTACCCTAAGCAATGAGAAACAAAAAATTAATGATGAGATGGGAAATCCTATAGAAATCGGAATTGTTGTGGTTTGGAGAGTAGTGAATACGGCAAAAGCCTTGTTTAATGTAGATGATTATCACGAGTATTTATCTATGCAGTGTGACTCTGCATTGCGAAATATTGTAAGACTCTATCCTTATGACAGCACGGAAAACGTGGGAGAACGCTCTCTTCGCGGAAGCAGTCAGGAAGTGGCAGAAAATTTAAAGCTTGCCATACAGGAAAAAGTGGGAATTGCAGGGATTGAAATTATTGAAGCACGAATTACGCATTTGGCTTATGCACAGGAAATTGCAGCAGCGATGTTGCAAAGGCAGCAGGCGGCAGCGATTATTGATGCAAGAAAGATGATAGTGGAAGGTGCTGTAGGCATGGTAGAGATGGCACTAGAACGCCTAAATGACAAGGATATTGTGAATTTGGACGAAGAAAGGAAGGCGGCCATGGTAAGCAATTTGCTGGTTGTTTTGTGTGGAAATAAGGACGCACAGCCGATTGTAAACAGTGGCTCCATATATTAGTAATGGAAGAAAACAAGGACAAAAAGAAAAAGCAGATTCCCTTGCGGGTTTCGGCAACACTATACAATGAATTGTCTGCTTGGGCCGAAGAAGAATTTCGATCGGTTAATGGGCAAATTGAATACCTGCTCACTGAGTGTGTAAAAAAAAGAAAAGGCAAAGAAAAAGCAGAAAAAAAATGATTT
>JAVWKI010000071.1:0-8174 GCA_036638575.1 Anaerovoracaceae bacterium
AGGTTCGCCCTGTCCATATTTTTCTTGATAAATAACAGGAATGTCAATACCAAGAGGCTTTACATACGGGTCATACATCCACTGGTTTGTTACCAGGATGTCTCCATCGCCCAGTTTGAATTCATCGTTGAATTCTTTAAATGTGTCGAAATAGTGAATAGTAGGTACTAATCTTAGTGCTTGCATGTTTTCCTCCTTAAAATTCGCAGTTGAATCTTTCAACAAACTGCTTCTTTAACTCTTCTCTGAAATCAGGGTGTGCGATATTGATCAGCTGTCTTGCTCTATCGTGTAAAGTTCTACCCTTCATTTCAGCAATTCCGTACTCTGTTACTATATAGTCAGCATCACATCTTGATGTTGTAACTGCTGCACCATGATCGATAAATGGAACGATCTTGGAAATTTTTGTACCATCTTTTTTGTTTGCTACTGAAGGCATTGCGATGATTGCTTTTGCCTTGCCGTCGTGTGCCATAGCAGCACCTCTTACGAAGTCTACCTGTCCGCCTACGCCGGAGAACTGCTTTGGTCCCATACATTCAGAAACAATCTGTCCCATGAAGTCCACCTGGATACAAGCATTGATACAAACCATCTTTGATGATTTTGCAACAACCTCAGGGTGGTTAACATAGTCTACTGTTCTCATTTCAACCATAGGGTTTTCTCTTGCGAAATCGTAAAGTCTCTTTGTTCCCATCAAGAAAGTAACAACCATTTTGCCGTTGTCAATTGACTTCTCTGAACAGTTGATTACACCCTTTTCGTAAAGGTCAACTACACCGTCTGAAATCATTTCAGAGTGAATACCCAAGTTTTTCTTGTCTCCAAGCTGTGACAATACTGCGTCAGGAATTGCTCCGATTCCCAACTGAAGTGTTGAACCGTCTTCGATTAGTGAAGCACAGTTTTTACCGATTTTTTCTTCAACTTCTCCAATGTGAGGAGGCTTGATTTCGTGTAGCGGGTGTGAACATTCTACGAATGCATCAATTTCGCTTACATGAACAAACGTATCTCCGAATACTACCGGAACTTGGTCATTTACTTCTGCAAGAACGATGTCTGCAGATTTAATTCCCTGCATTGTATAGTCAGATGAAACACCTACACAGCAGAATCCATTGTGGTCAGGCTTAGATACAGATACCATGAATACGTTTACATGGAAGATATCTTTTCTGATGAAGCTAGGTACTTCGTGGAAGAATACCGGTACGAACGTACCATGACCCTGCTCAAGAGATTTTCTTGTTGTCGGGCTTGTAAACCATCCTTCAAAAGTGAAGTTTTCTTTGTTTTCAGGAAGAGAATATTCACCCTTACCTAGTGTTACCATGTGAGAAACCGTAACGTTCTTGTAGGCATCCTTGTTGGCAACCATTGCATCAATCAAAACTGCCGGTTCAGCTACCGCGTGAGCGAATAATACTCTGTCGTTTGATTTGATCTTTTGTGCTGCTTCTTCCGCTGTACATTTTCTTTCCTCATAGATTTTTTTCCAGTCCATTTTTGTTTGTACCGACCTTTCATAAAAATTATTTATATATATTATTTAATTTTATTTGCAATCTCATCGATGCTTTCTAGCACCTTATCTATATGTTCTCTGTCCCACATCTTTACAAGCCCCTCTTTTGTGGAAAATTGACAATGGGATGCGCAACAATTTGTGCAACCACCGATGACAATAAGATAGTCGTATTCAACGCCTTCCTCCGCAATGAGGAAATCCACATTTGCTCGTTCATTTTTTAATTCTTTAAGGACTTCGCCTCTATCGAATCTGGGGTTACAACCTCCGCAGAAACGTACTCCGCATTTCATTAACGTTTTTCTCCCTTTGATAAATAATAAGCCACCACGCCTGTTGCATGGCGGCTTATTAAAAAGTTTACATTACTTATTTGATTCCAGCAATTGCCTTAGCAAGTTCTTTCTTCGCAGCAATGTTGCCCTGACGAGCAATCATGATTCTCTGCGCCTGAGGTGAACCTGCACCGTGCATTGACTCAGTTCTGTAACCAACAGCAGCTGAACCAAGACAGATGTTTTCTAAGAATCTTAATACTCTCATTCTCTCTTCAGTTGTGCATGAAGGAGCTGCAGCAAAGTACTTGTTGCAGAAATCGCCGATAGTTTCGCCGTTTCTTCCAACCTTAATATCTGAGTTGAAGTCTGCTTCTGCCGGCATTGTTACCATTAGACCACCTGCGATGTCTTCTGCAAGTCTTACGATTTCGTAAGGGAATCTAGTGATGTTCTGCTTACATACGTTTGCTAGAAGTAGGTCGATCTGGTAGTTACCAGCTTCTGTCTGCCAGCCTTCAGCTGAACATGCAATACCGCAGCAGTATAATGTTTCGTTTAGGTGAGTCATTTCGATAAGCTTGTCCTTAATGTGAGAAGCCTTCTGTGCACCATTGTAGTCAGCAGCAAGAGCAGCAGCACCGATAACAACGTCGCCTACACCAACTTTACATCCGCCGTATGACTGTCTGTGGTATCCAGCAAATCTTTCTACCATCATGCCAGCGAAATCATATTCTCCGCAAAGGAAGATTCTGTCGTTTGGAATGAAAACGTCATCAAATACTACTAACGCTTCCTGTCCACCGAACTGCTTGTTACCAAGATCTACATCTGCGTTTTCTTCTAATTTTCTTGTGTCACATGACTGTCTTCCGTAGATCATGAACATGCCATCAGCATCTGAAGGACATGCGAAAGATACTGCGAATTCTGCATCGTCTGGACCCATTGCCATTGTAGGCATGATGATGTGCTCGTGAGAGTTGATTGAACCAGTCTGGTGAGCCTTTGATCCTCTTACTACGATACCGTCTTCTCTCTTTTCAACGATTCTTACGAATAAATCTTTGTCAGCCTGAGCGTGTGGAGCAAGTCCTCTGTCACCCTTAGGGTCAGTCATTGCACCGTCAACGATAAGGTCATTCTTCTGGATGTACTCTAAGTACTTCTTGAAGTTTTCGTGGTAGCTTGTACCGTATTTCTTATCTGTTTCAAAAGTTGTTGAGAATACAGCGTTGAATGCGTCCATACCTACGCATCTCTGGAAACATGAAGCTGTCTTCTGTCCAAGAAGTCTCTGCATCTTAACTTTTTTTCTAAGATCGTCTGTGTTCTGGTGAAGATGAGCAAATCTGTTGATTGTTTCTCCTGTTAAGCTTGACTTTGCAGTCATTAGGTCTGCATACTGTGCATCCTGAGCTAATTCATAAGTCATTGCTACGCAGTTGATTGATGGTCTGATTATTGGATGGTCTACCCAATTCTCGATTTGTTCACCAAACATGTAAACTCTTGTCTTTAACTTTCTTAAGCTCTCGATGTACTGAGCTCCTGTCATTAACATAATAAAATCACTCCTTTTAACTTTTCAGACTACACCGTTCACCCGTTGAGCGGCATATATTACGCAAGCGTCCTCCCATTTGGCAGGCTGCCTTATACTTCTTTATTGAGTATTTTTCTGGCCATATCGATCAAGTCTTGGCCTACCGAAGTGTCAAGCACTACATCCTTCAGACCTTCGCATTCTTCCATAAGAATTTCGCGAACAACGTCCTCTATTGTACTCTGTGCCGAAGGACAAGATGCACAAGCTCCGGTTAGTCTAACCATGGCTACACCGTCCTCGACCTTTGTCAATAAGGCACCACCGTAATGCTCTGCTAAAATCGGATCAACTTTCTCTTTTAGTATCGTTTCTATCCTTTTTTCCATTATTTTCTCCTTAAACACGTCTTGATACTGATTATACCCCCTCCGCGTTGATAATTCAAGTGATTTTAAGTGTTTCTAAATTTCTGAAAATGGTGTATACTGATTCTATGAAAAAATGTATCTTAATCACTTCCTATTTGGAAGGAAAAATCAAAGATTTGATTGATGTAGATGCAGATGACTATATTATTTGTGCCGATGGTGGTTACGATTTAGCCGTGGCGGAGGGCATTACCCCCTCCATAGTAATCGGGGATTTTGACTCCGCAAGGCTGCCGGTTTCTCCGGGGCTAAAAACACTGACGGTCCCTGCAAAAAAAGACCTGACCGATACCGCCCTTTGTATCGACCATGCCGTTGAGCAAGGCTTTACCAACCTCATTATTGTTGGAGGAATAGGCGGAAGATTGGACCACACCATTGCAAATATACAAAATGTTTTTTCCTCTATGGAAAAAGGCATTTCTGCACTGATGGTCGACGCAAAAAATATAGTTATGGCACTGATCAATACAAGTACAATTCTTCCCGCGAAGCCGGGATATAAGCTATCGCTGTTTTCCTTTAGCCAGGTTTGCAGGGGCGTCACTGCCTCCGGGGTTGCCTATCCTCTTCAGGATCATACCCTGAATGCACATTTCCCGCTAGGGGTAAGCAACGAAATTACCCAGGAAGAAGCGTTTATTCAAGTTACCGATGGCGAGCTGTTGGTGATTTTATCCAAAGACTAACCTTGCTTTTCCTAACAAAGCCAAAACCACGAGGGGAATTATCCTCTCGTGGTTTTCTTTCCGATTATTTTTTGCAGTTTGGTTTCATCAGGAAGCTCTCCCCGATCTCTTTGTGCGATGGCCGATTTAAGTAGGTTAAACCGTTCTTTATTTACCGGATAAGTGGCAAGAACGATGCCGCCAAGGATTAAACAAATCCCCGGGCCCACCAAAAACAAAAACTCAATGGCCTTTAATGCACCTTCCCCTTGTATGGATAAATTTGCATCGTACCCACTTGCTTTCATTATCCAACCTAGAAATTGTGATGCTGCGGCCATTCCCACAGCAATGATAATGCTGTTGACCGAAGTGATGCTGCCCTCAACCCGTTTACCTAGTACATACTGTCCTACCTCACTAATGTCATAAAGGATAGAATTAAACAGTTGCCAATAACAAGCATAGGCAATAGAAAAGATACAAACAAACACAATCAGCTCAGCATAGGTGCTTACACCCCAAAGGGCCATAAAAAGACAACCCATACCCGATAGGGCAAAGCAGATAACCATGACCTTCTTTTTTCCAAATTGCTTAGAGAACCATCCAATAAACGGCATATAGATAATATTGGCAATCATGGAAATCATAAAGATGGTTGCTGCTACATTGTCCTTTATCCCCAAAATATTTCTGGTATAAAAAACCATTGTCGAGTTATAAAGGGTGTTGGCAATCATAAACAGCAAGACAACCATAACCAAATATTTAAATGGATGTAGCTTCATTATGCTCCAATACTCTTTGATGATCTTGAGCAAAGGAAGCTTACGTTTTTCTTTTTCCCCGATAAACACTTCTTCCTTGCCGGCCATGGCCTTCCATGTCCAAAAGATAGAGACGCAGGCAATAATCGTAATGCCCACAGCCACAAGAAACCATCCGGTTTCTTCTTTGATGCCCCGTTCTCCTAGTTTTTGCACTATGGTCAACGGGAGAACCATACTAATAATGTTCCCCAATATGCCGAAAATCCTTGCATAAGAACGCAAGGTGCTCCGCTGATCATAGTCCCTGCTGATTTCCGCGCCCAAAGCCGTATATGGCGTATAATAAATTCCATAGCCTGACCAAAAAATCAGTGTGGCACAAAAATATAGAACAACCTTTGCCCCTTCTCCCACCGGATAGGTAAAAAAGGCCAGTGGCAAGCCTAAGGAAATAAAGGGAAGGGCGATTAAAAGATACGGTCGCCTTCGACCAAATTTTGACTGGGTATTGTCCGAAATATAGCCAATAATCGATTCTGCTAGTCCGTTAATCAAGATGGTTCCGGAAAAAATCATTCCTGCCTTTGCCGGAGACAAGCCGGCCACAGTTGTTAAGAACAAAATCAAATAGACAGAAACAAAGCCGTAGGGTGCCGAATCCGCTATGGAGGCTACCCCGTAGGATAAATATTCTCTTTTTTTCATTGTGACCCTTACCTCCCCTTTGGTCTTCCTAAGGCTCCATTTACCGCCTTCTTTAATTTCTCTATATTAATTGGTTTTCCCATATGTGCATTCATTCCCGCACGAAAGCACTGCTGGATATCCTTGTCCAGGGAATTTGCCGTCATGGCAATAATGGGAATCTCTGCTCCCTGGGGATGTGTGCTTTTTCGAATGGCCGAGGTTGCTTCAAGCCCATTCATTATCGGCATTTGCACATCCATAAAAATATAATCATAAGTTCCCAAGGGACTCCCTTGAAATTTCTCTACGCCCATGTGCCCATTTTCTGCAACCACGACAGAAGCACCATATTTTTCCAAAAGTCCTTTGGCCACCCGCTGATTAATGGGGTGATCCTCCACCACCAAAATTCGCTTACCGGAAAGGTCTAGGTCTCCTGCTCTGTCCTGTTTTCTGCTCTCCAATAACTCTTGTCCCCCTTGTAAATACTTCTTTAAGGGCAGTACAATGATAAACTCTGTTCCTTCCCCCTCCTTGCTATTTACTTCTATGGTCCCTCCTCTGGCTTTGACTAGATTGTCAATAATGGAAAGCCCTAGGCCCGTCCCTTCGATTTTATTATCAAAGGATGCACCACTACGATAAAAGGGGTCGAAGATTTTTTCTAAATTTTCTTTGGAAATTCCTACGCCGTTATCGGTTACACAAAGCCGCAGGGAGGCACATTCGGGCACGTCGGACGGTTCTTCTTTTAAGGATAAACGAATCCTTCCCCCTTCCGGGGTGAATTTGGAAGCATTATTGAGCAAATTGATAATAATTCGCTTAAATCGCAGTGCATCACCATAAAAATATTGGTTCTCTACGTCTTTTTCCCAAGTAAATTCTTGCTTTTTTTGTGCAAACAATGGTGCAGAAATGCTGACCGCTTGACCACAGGCCAATAGGGGATCAAATTTTTCGTTGCTTAGAATCATATCTCCTTGCTCAATTTGAGACATGTCCAAAATATCATTGATCATGCTGAGCAAATGCGCCGAAGAAGCTTCAATTACTGCCAAGCTTTCCTTTAACTGCTGTTCATCCTTTAGATTGAGTTTTGCTAGCTCTGTCATTCCAATAATTGCATTCATGGGTGTTTTTAGATCATGACTCATTCCGGACAAAAATGTAGATTTAACTCGGTTTGCCTGTTCCGCATGATGAAGTGCTTCCTTCAGCCGTTCATTCCGTTTACTCTGCCTTTTCACTGCAACCGTAACATCCTCTTGGCTGCAAAGAATAAATCTCTTGTCGTCATTAAGATAAGAAAAAGTCAATCGTTTAATCAAGTGTTCCTTTCCCACCACAATCTTGACAAGAAGCTCCACCTTTTGATTATTCCTTAAGTTTCGCTTTATTCCCTCTAAATTAATCTGTTCCTTCCATGCAGCCTTTTCCTCAGGAAGTGCAAATTGCTCAACAATGCGTTTTGCTTCTTCATCAAAGGTTTTTCCCTGCTCTGCAAAAAACTCTTCTTCAAAGGAAGATTCAGTCAAGATTCGGAATTCTCCCGTCTGCTCATGAATACAGGCAAGTAGGTCAAAATTGGATTGGGTCAACTTCTCCATCACCGCTTGGATCATTTTTTCGTCATCAATATCTATGGCAAAGGTAAAGCCAATCAGATCTCCACTAAAAGGATTTTTCGCCAAATTAATGGGCATCTTAACCCAACGATATTTCCCCGGTTCGCCGTTAACATTGTACTGACATTCCAGTTCAAGATGAGTGCGTCCCTCTGCAAAGGCGCGCAAAAGCGTTTCTCGATGATATATTTTTCGATGTTCTTCTCTCTGCCCCTGGGTCAAAATGTTCAAATTAGATCTTGCCAGAAACTCACTCATGGTCTCCGCTTTTGCAATTTCGTTCATACCCTTGCTTAGACGAAGCTTCTCCTCAATGCGGTCCTTGGTAATATTCATTTTAAATGCGGACAACGCCTTCCCGGTATTTAAGTATTGATACGCCTCGAACTCTCGGTATTGCTCCTCAGATTTTTTCTGCGCGGTAATATTGATTCCTGTCCCTACCGCCCTTACCGGCTTGCCTTCATCATCACAAAGGGTGGTGTACACCGTTTTAATCCAGCAATACTCCCCCTTGCTTTGATCCTTCCAGCGAATGATGCTTTCCGTCCTTTCCTTCCCGGAAAATACCTCTGCATACATTTGTCGCAAAAGGGGAATATCTTCAGGATGGACCGCCCCTCCTT
>JAVWKI010000072.1:0-8107 GCA_036638575.1 Anaerovoracaceae bacterium
GGGGAACTTCTGCCGCTGCATTAGCCATTATCAGGTAATTGAAGCTGTTAAATCAATTTTGTAAAAGGAGGGAAACAGAATGGAGGATTATCGCCAGAAGACAGAATATCGACATATCGGTAAGTCGGTACGCAGACAGGATGGTAAGGCTATTGTTACCGGAAAAGCGCTTTACTGTGATGACATTAAGATTCCAAATGCACTTTACTTAAAGGTTTTGCGCTCACCTCATGCTCATGCAGAAATTGTATTTATTGATACGAGTGCAGCAGAAGCCTTGCCAGGAGTAAAGTCTATAATGACTTACAAAAATTCGCCACAGTGGAAAACAGGACAACCTGAGCATCGATTGCCAATAGATAAGATTGTTCGCTATGTAGGAGATGCAGTCGCTGCTGTTTCTGCCATTACTTCGGATATAGCAGAGGAAGCTTTGGAGCTGATCAAAGTAGAATATAGGCTTTTACCGGCGGTTTATGATGTTGAAGAAGCCATAAAACCGGGGGCTTATCAGATTTATGGGGAAGAATATAACATTAGCAACATGGGGATTAAATATGAAAATAACTGTTTACCACCAGGAAGCTACTTTGAGCACGGAGGTCCCCCATTTTATTTTATTAAAGAAGGAGACTGCGATGAGGGATTTGACCAATGTGATGTGGTAATCGAAGGAAAAGTTTCCTATGATAAGGCAACGTTTCCAGGTGCACCGGAAATGCCGTTTGTGGCTGCACGTTGGGAGGATGAAGATCATGTGACGGTTTGGGCATCTACACAATCTCCAAATATGATGTCAAGACCTTTGGGCGCAGCAATTAATGCCCATGTTTTTGCAAATGTTCCCAATGTAGGGGGCAGTTATGGAAACAAAAACGGTATGGGATATATTTCTCTGTTTGTAGCGGCTGTAGCTAAGGTTGCAGGTCAGCCGGTGAAGTATTATATGACCAAAGAAGAACAAATTTTGTGTTTTGAACGAAGAATCGGGAATAAATTCCTGGGCAAAATTGGTATGAATAAAGATGGCTTGGTTCATGCAATCAAAGGAGAATGGCTAGTGGATACGGGCATGTCTGCCGAATTGACCCAAGGACAAATTGCAGAGGGATTGGGAGAGCTTCACCTTGCCTTTAACAAAACCCCGCATTGGGATGTTACCGGGCATATTGTTGTAACAAATCTTTATCCTGTAGGAATTTGCAAAGGGTTTGGTGGACAAGAATTTAAGGCTTGTGCATTGCATTTGGCTACACGTGCAATGAAAAAGCTAGACTTAGATCCATACGAAGTGCTAAGAAAGAACTTTTGCACCGGAGGAGATCTTTATTATTGGAGAAATGGCCATAAATATAAAAATGAAGGAATTGACTATGACAAGTGTTTTGTAGAGGCTTGCGAGAAGTTCCGTTGGTATGATCGTTGGAAAGGGTGGACTACCCCTAGTCGCGTAGAAGGCAATAAAGCTTATGGTGTGGGCTTTGGCGTCCACAGTAGTGGAGACCCTTCTTGTGATGAAACCTTTGCTTATGTTCGCCTTGAAAATGATGAAGTGATTGTTCATTGCCCAACATCAGAATCAGGGATGGGACAACGGCTTGCTGCTGCGAAGACCGTTGCAGAAATTTTGAATGTGCCAATGGAAAAAGTGACGCTAACCCCTTCTAATAATATTAACAATCCTGCCGATTTTGGGCTAGCTGGTTCAAGAGGAACGATTACCGTAAATGCAGCGGTAGGTCGTGCAGCGATGGATGCCAAACGCAAACTATTTGAAGAATTTGCAGAGGACTTTCATTGCAAGCCCGAAGAGCTAGAGACAAAAGATTTAATGGTTTTCCGTAAAGATGCACCTGAAGAGGCAAGGCATTGGAGTACCCGTATACATTTTTACTATTCTATTACCGGAGAGGGAAAGATGATTGGGCATTTTAATTCAAATGCTTGTGTAATGGTGTTTATCGAAGCGGAAGTGGATCTGGATACAGGGCTCGTAAAGTTGACGGATATATTAAGTGCAACAGATGCAGGGCAGGTAATGAACCCTATTGAGTTAAAAATGCAGATGGAAGGCGGTTTAGGTGCGGCGGGGATAGATACTGGACATCTTGAAGGCTATGTAGTGGATACAAATCTTGGGCGTACGATGACTGGAAATATGATTGATTATAAGTGGAGAACGTTTAATGAACTTCCAAATTTCAATACAGTGGTACTCAGCTCAAAGTTCCCAACGGATAATCCTTTTGGGGCAGTAGGCGTAGGTGAAATTACCGGAGCGGGTGGACCTGCTGCTGTATTGATGGCAGTTGAAAACGCGCTTGGCGGAATCGAGTTCAATGAATATCCTGTGACGCCGGATGTTATTCTTCGGGCGCTCGGGAAAGCATAGGAGGTGGAATGAATGAAAAGATTCAGTCATATGGAGGCCACAAGTTTTGAAGAAGCAACCCAAAAGCTTAAATCAGGCAAGCAAGTTTACCCTATTGCAGGGGGAACGGATTTGTTGGGCGTGCTTAAAGGAAAGCTTTTGCCGGAATATCCGGAGGCCCTTGTAAATATAAAAAAAGTAAAAGATGCTGCGCAGATAACAGACGATGGAGATACAGTAACTATCGGGGCATTAACAAAGCTTTGCGATATTGAAGATTCGGAGTTAATCAATAGGGAACTGAACGCCATTGGTGAGGCTGCACATAGTATTGCTTCTCCTATTGTTCGCAATTCGGCAACCATTGGCGGAAACATTTGTCAAGGGGTTCGCTGTTGGTATTATCGCTATCCTCACACCATAGGTGGACGCCTTGTGTGTGCGAGAAAAGGCGGAGAGGAATGTTATGCCATTCATGGAAGAAATGTGAATCACTCGGTGATGGGCGGAATGAAAACAGGTGTATCTCGCTGTACGGCTGAGTGTCCTGCGGGAACGGATATTCCGGGATATATGCAAAAAATTCGTGAAGGGGATTGGAAGGGCGCAGCAGAAATTATTTTGCGCGCAAATCCGATGCCGATGCTTACGGCAAGGGTATGCCCACATACTTGTCAAACGGTTTGCAATCAAAATGCTTACGGAGATGCTGTAAGTATTCATTCTGCAGAACGTACCCTTGGTGATTATATCCTTGAACATGCAGATGAATTTTATCCAGCACCTACTAGAGAAACGGGGAAGAAGGTGGCCATTGTAGGTGGAGGTCCGGCAGGGCTTGCGGCGGCTTATCATTTACGTAAAGAAGGACATGGCGTAACAATTTATGAAAAAATGAACGAAGCGGGAGGCGTACTGATGTACGGTATTCCGGAATATCGTTTACCAAAGCACTATGTTCGTGATTATGTGAAGGCCATAGCAAAAATGGGTGTTGTGTTTAAGCTTGATACAGAAGTAGGCAAAACCATAACCCTTGAAGAAATCAAAAGCGCAAACGATACGGTATTTTTGGATACTGGGGCGTGGAAGCAACCAATACTGGGACTTGAAGGAGAACAACTGACACAGTTTGGACTAAACTTCCTTGTAGAGGTTAAGGCATTTATGACCAAGCAAATTGGAAAAGATGTATTGGTTTGTGGTGGCGGAAACGTGGCGATGGATGTAGCGCTAACGGCAATCCGTCTTGGTGCACAAACGGTTAAGTTGATCTGCCTTGAGGAACGACAGGAAATGCCAGCAATCCCTGAGGAAATTGAACGTGCAGAGGAAGAAGGGGTACAGCTACTTTGTGGCTGGGGACTGAGTAAGGTAATCACCAATGAAGCGGGCGTTGTCTCTGGGCTGGAAGTGAAGAAATGCACTACTGTTTTTGATGAAAACGGAAGATTTAATCCGGTATATGATGAAGCAGAAAAACAAGTATTTGCATCGGATTCAATTATTTTGGCCACAGGACAGAAGGTAGACCTTGATTTCCTCGGAGACAAGTTCAAGGAAGAGCTTAAAAACAGTCGTGGCTTAGTAGAAGTTGGAGAACATAAAGAAACCAGGACGGAAGGAGTTTATGCCGGAGGAGACCTGGCATCAGGGCCATCTATTGCAATTAAGGCGATTCGTGATGGGGTTATTGCAGCCAAGCATATGGCGGATTATATGGGATGTCCAATGGATAGCAGGGAACAAAAGCCTGAATTTGTCGTTAACGATCAAAAGCATATAGAGGTAAAGGTCGCAGCGACCGAAGAAGATACTCCGGTTGATCAGCGATGCCTAGATAAGGAAGACTCCAAGAGTCTAACCAGAGAAGAAGCAGCATTGGAGGCGGCACGCTGCATGAACTGCGGTTGCTATTCTGTAAATGCTTCAGATATGAGTCCGGTTTTAATGGCACTAGGTGCTACCATTGAGACCACCGCAAGGAGCCTTCCGGCAGAGGACTTCTTTAGCAAGATGGATGCTTCTGATGTATTAGATGTAGGTGAGCTAGTCAAGGCGATAAGAATTCCGAAATGCCCAGGATATCGATGTGGATATTTAAAGGTACGCGTTCGAGAATCTATAGATTTTGCAATCACTTCCCTGGCCTATGCCTATAAAGAGGAAGACGGCATCATAAGGGATGCACGTTTGGTCGCCGGTGGAGTAGCGCCGGTACCGGTACGGCTAGTTGACGTTGAACAACTGCTGATTGGAAAAAAGAATACGGAAGAGCTTGCAGAGCAAGCAGGGAAGCTTGCATGTGCTAAGGCAAATCCATTGAAAGAAAGTGGATATAAGCTTCATTTATTAAAAACACAGATCAAAAATTCTCTGGGGAAATAAGTTGATCCAGTGAGGAACAGTAAGCGGCGCAGCTGCCATAAGATTAGCTGCGCTGCTTCTCTGTGGATAGTGACTTTGGCCTTAGAATTTGTTATGATAGAGCTAGAAGAAAGGGGGAGAATATGGGGAACAATAATTTTATATTTGAAGACGAATTTGCAAAGTACCGAGGATTATTTGAGAAATACTGTCCGCCTCATCTTACTGTGGCTAAGGGGATTGTTCTTTGCAAGCAATGTCATCCAAGTGGCTGGATGTACTATTTGGTAGACGGAGTTGCAAAGGTGCACATTACAAACTACGAAGGAACAGAATGTATTATTGATATTATGAAAAAAAATACGATTATTGGTATGGATTGTATTACCCCTTCTCTTAAATCTGTTGTGAGTATTTCCAGTGTGACAGATATGCAGGTTCTTCCTTTTACGACAGAGATGCTCAAGCAGATGCTGGCGGAGAACTCAGAGTTGGCGTACGATATGTTGCTTTATTATGGAAAGGTGCTTCGTCAAGTTACTTACAATTTGGGCAGTCAAGGAATACGAGATTTGACCACTCGCCTTGCAAACTTTCTTTTTTTCTTTACCGATACACCCGGCTATTTAGAAAGCGGAAAAATAGAACTGACGCAAGACGAAATTGCTGCGGCAATTAATATTTCTAGGGCACAGGTTGCAAAAATTTGCAGTGTTTTTCGAAAAGAAGGAATAATTGAAACAGGGAATCGGTATATTTCCGTCATCGACATTGGCAAGCTAAGTGCTTATTGCCGATTCTGATGAAAAAGTTGCTACATCCTCGTGACTTTGGTCAAGGGAGGTTTGACGGCAGCAGTGTAGCCTTAGTGCAATGGATACAGCCTCTACCAAAGACAAAAAATTAAATGTTCAAAAAAGAAAACCGAGCAGAAAATTTCTGCTCGGAAAGTTTTTTTGCTCTGATTCTAAATTCTTGTTCCCACGGGGGAAAAGAACGGTCGTCAAACTGCAAGCATATAGATCATATAGCCTCTAAATGGTGAGAAAAGTTTGCCAAGACCTTTATTGTACATCTGGAATCCCCATACTGCGTATAATGATTCCTTTCTTTTTCCTTTTTTGGTTAAACCTCTCTCGGTACCACCACAATCTACCACGCGGTAGTCAAGCAGTGCCTGAATCATGTCATCATTGCAAGTAATATTGGCATCTAACTCGGTATAGGCCATTCCCAGATATTTTTCTTCGTGTGCATCGGTACCGCCGATGCCGGGCTTGCCATATTTGAGTGCCATCTTTCTTGCAAGAATGTTCGATAGTGGCGATTCGCAGGTGTTAAACGTTTCAATAAAATCAAACTCGTGAATGAGCTGGGGATCGGTGGCCATTCGCTTAAACAGCATAGCGCTGGAGCTACGCACACCATAGGGGTGTGCTGGACCTAGAATCCCGCCATAATGGTGGACAATCTTAATTAGTGTTCTCAGTTTCATTCCTCTTAACTTCAGAACGCCAAGTTCAATGCCATCGGGCATGATGACCAAAAAATGTCCCGCATCCTTTGTATCATATTCAATCCCCTTAATTACAACGAAATCTTGACATTCAGGGAGGTCTTTGATTTCATCCCAACGGTGGCAACCCTTGTAGGTATCGTGGTCGGTAATCATCATACCGGAATACCCTTTCTCCTTTAGTGTTGAGACGTAAGTCTCCAGAGAAACTTTAGAATCGATAGAGCCGGCTTTTGTGTGACAATGTAAATCAAATTTCACTATTTTGCATCCCTTCGTCCTTTACAATAACTATAATTTACTATATAACAATTGTCAGATAATTGCAAGTGAATAAACTGTAATGTTCCTCAATAATCTATTGATTTTCCAAGGGGTGGGCTATTTTTTTCAGAAAGGCAAATGGAGGGGCATAGACAAGGAGAGTAAGGGTGAGCGGGGAGGCCTTAGTCATAAACCTTGCGGGAAAATAGACCATGAAGTTTGCGTGGCTGAGGAAGAAAAAGGAAAATACTAATGAAAATTTAAGGTAAAAATGATATAATGACCGATAAAGCACAGTGGAAAAGAGGTCTAAAGATGTTAAGCTTGATTGGAGAATTTGAACATATACCGGGATTTACCAGTATCGTCACCGGGCTATTTATTATTAATATTTGTATTGCGCTAACGATTATCTTTTTGGAGAGAAAGGATCCTACGGCAACGTTGGCATGGATTATGATCCTGTTTCTTATTCCGGGTGTGGGAATTGTTTTTTATTTTTTCTTCTCACAAAATATTGCGCGGCAAAAGATTTTTCGCCTAACCAAGGATGAGGAGCGGTTGATGACCAATTCCTTAGCGAAACAAAGTGCGGAAATCACCAAGGGAACTTATGATTTTGCTAATCCGGAGGCCCATGTTTGGAAGGATTTAATTCGCCTGAACCAGGTCTATGGACGGGCCTATTATACACAGGATAACCATTTAAGTCTATTGACCGATGGTAAGGAGATGATGGATAGCTTGCTAGATGACATCGCTCATGCCAAGGATACCATTAATGTCATGTATTTTATTATCAAAAATGACCGGGTAGGTAGGGCGTTTATTGATGCCCTTACGGCTAGGGCGGCTGCCGGAGTGAAGGTAAGGCTTCTTGTGGATGCTTTGGGAAGCAGAAAAATTACGGAATCGGTGCTTTCTGAGTTTCTAGAGGCGGGAGGAGAGGTTGCCTACTTCTTCCCACCCAAGTTTAAGCTGTTTACCTTGTTAAATTTGAAGTTTAATTATAGGAACCATAGAAAATTAGTGGCAATTGATGATTCCATTGGCTATATCGGCGGGTTTAATATTGCCAAAGAGTATTTGGGAGAGAGCCGGAAGTTTGGCTACTGGCGAGATACCCACGTTCGGGTAAAGGGCGGAAGCGTTCAGGATATTAATGCGCGGTTTTTACTGGATTGGCGGTTTGCGGCCAAGGAACAGGTAAATGTTTCAGAGGTTTTCTTTTCTCCGCCGGTGGTTCGGGGAGAAACGGGAATTCAGATTGTTTCCAGTGGGCCGGATACGGAGCATGAAAAAATTAAGCGGGGCTTTATGAAGATGATTACCTCGGCACAGAAACGGATTTATATTCAAACGCCGTATTTCGTGCCGGATGCACCCATATTGGAGTCCATAAAAATGGCTGCCCAGTCAGGGGTAGAGGTGAAAATCATGATTCCGTGCAAGCCGGATCATATCTTTGTTTATTGGGCCACCTATTCTTATGTAGGGGAAATTATTCGAAGTGGAGGCAAGGTTTACATTTATGATGATGGCTTTCTTCATGCAAAGACAATGATGGTAGACGGAGAGGTGGCTACGGT
>JAVWKI010000073.1:0-8104 GCA_036638575.1 Anaerovoracaceae bacterium
ATCACCAAAGAAATATATCAAAAAATAGAAAAAGACTGTCCAAAAGGAGAAGAAAAATGAGCAGAAGCAGCACAAGCATTAGGACAAAAAGAACACAACTGATCATCGGATTCCTTCTCGTGATTGCCTTGACCATAACCGGGTGTGGCGGTCAAGCTCAAGGGACAGGGGAGCAAGGTGAAGCTCAGCGCAATGGGGGAAAGGTTGCTCAGCCACTGCGTATTGACGGTGAGGGCGTTTCAGTAAAATCCTTGCCACAATATGCACAGGAGCCCTATATCATTCTCAATGATAATCAGCCGGAGTTTGGCGCCGGAGAACTAGGCAGTACGGCTTATGAGCAATACAGTGAATTGGATAGCCTTGGACGGTGTGGTCCGGCAGTTGCCTGCATCGGCAAGGAAATTATGCCTACCCAGAAGCGAGGCAGCATTGGTCAAGTGAAGCCTTCCGGATGGAAGACAGTAAAATATGATACGGTAGACGGGAAATATCTTTATAACCGATGTCATTTAATCGGATACCAGTTAACGGGAGAAAATGCCAATGAAAAAAATCTGATTACCGGAACCAGATATCTAAATGTAGAAGGTATGCTGCCCTTTGAAGATATGATTGCCGACTATGTTAAGGAAACAGGAAATCATGTGCTTTATCGGGTTACGCCAGTTTTTGAAGGGAATAATTTGGTGGCATCAGGGGTACAAATGGAGGCAAGGTCTATTGAAGACAATGGAGAGGGGATCTTGTTTAATGTTTATGCCTATAACGATCAACCGGGAATTACCATTGATTATGCTACAGGGGAAAGCCACCTTGCAACAGGAAGTGAAAACGGGGCAACAGGAAGTGTCTCAGAAAGTGGAACAACGGCCACGGTAGGCACCTTCATACTAAATCGCAATACAAAAAAATTTCATCGTCCTACCTGTTCCTCGGTGAAGGCCATGAAGGAAGAGAATAAGGAAGAACGAACCCAGGATTCAGGAACCTTAGCGTCAGAAGGCTATGCGCCTTGCAAAAACTGTAATCCATAAAGAACACAAAAAAGAAAAAAGAAAATTGAACAGCCGTAATGTTGGTTAACGATCTACCAGCATTACGGCTGTTTTATTGTTGCAAGCTATCGGTATGGACTAAAAGACCTTTACTGCCATGGTTTTGAATATGGCATAAAGCTCTGTACCAATAGCAAGCTCCATTTCTTGATAGGACTTTTCGGTAATCAGTGCAACAAGAGGGATTCCGATGTCTAGGGTCACCTTGCTCACGCCTTCTTTGGTGGAAACTGCAGTGATTTTACCCTTGTGCATGTTTCTAGCACTGCTAGTAAAGGTTCCCTTACTCAGGATCACATCCTCGGGGCGAATGGAAATTTTTACAGAATCAGAAAGGGCGGTGCTTACGTGAATGCCTACCTCTTGAATCATGGCAATGGTTTCCCCATCAATAATAGAAATTTCTCCTCGATAGGTGTTTTCATCACTTCTTGTTTTTAGCAGATAATCGGTCAGTTGCCCATCTGAAATACGAATATGCTTGCCAATATGATGCGCAGCCATATCTCCTCGTTTAATAATTTCATAGACCGTGCTTTTGGTTATTTTTAGCATTTCAGCAACTTCCATTGGAGTATAGAGTATATCTTTGTTCATGTTTAACCCTTCTTTCAATCCTTCTGTTCTTGTTTATTTTGATTTTTTTAGTTTAACATAGAATTTAAAAAAAATACAATAGATTTAGCAAAGGAAGACAGCAAACAAATAATTGACAGAGGGCAATAATGTTGATAGACTACAAATAGTTAATTTTAGTTCGGTTTAGTTAAGTTTAGTTATGTTTTGAACTGAAATATTAACGAAGGTTAGGGAAAGATGAAGCAAAAGAATTGAGGAGGAACAAAGGGGTATGGTATGCATAAGGGGATAAAATACGCAGTGATTATTGGTATTCCAATTTTAGCCTTCTTTTTTTCCTTTGCTATGGGAAGATATAGTATTTCGTTCAAAGGGCTAATAGAGACCTTGTATCAACACTACTTTGGTGTGGTGGAGGATAAGAATTTGGAAACCGTAATATTTAACATTCGGCTACCTAGAATTTTTACGGCTATGTTGGTGGGTGCTGCCTTGTCTACGGCGGGAGCGGCCTATCAAGGAATGTTCAAAAATCCGTTGGTTTCTCCCGATATGCTTGGGGCTTCTGCGGGAGCGGGGTTTGGTGCCTGTCTTGCGATTTTCTTTGCCCAGTCGGGCATTGTGATTCAAGGTTCTGCTTTTGTCTTTGGCTTGCTTGCGGTATTTCTTGCCTATGTAATCAATGTGAAGCTAGATTATGACCCTACGTTAGGGCTGGTCTTAGGGGGAATATTAATTAGTGCCTTGTTTTCTTCAGGAACCGGTGCAATTAAATATTTTGCCGATGCCAACGACAAGCTTCCGGCGATTACCTTTTGGCTCATGGGAAGCCTTTCCTCTGTAGGAAAGAAGGACCTGTTTCTGGCCCTTGTTCCTATGACTGTGGGCTTTGTCTCTTTATTCCTTGTTCGGTGGCGAATTAATGTGCTGGCCTTTGGTGAGGAGGAGGCACAAACCTTGGGAATTAATACAGGAAGACTTCGTTTAATTGTGATCACAAGCTCTACCTTGATTACGGCAGCTTCTGTTTCTCTTTGCGGAATGGTTGGCTGGATTGGACTGGTCATTCCACATCTGGCTAGGGCAATTGTTGGTCCGGACTACCGAGTATTGCTCCCAGTAACCTTTGTCCTAGGAGGAAGCTATTTATTGCTTATTGATGACCTAGCAAGGTGCCTAAGTACAGTGGAAGCACCGCTGGGAATTTTAACGGCTTTGATGGGCGTACCTTTTTTTATTTTGATTTTTAAACACAATATGCGGGGGTGGAGTTAATGTTAGAAGTGAAGAATGTTTCTTATGGTTATGGTGATCATCGTGTTTTGGACAAGGTTTCCTTGACGGTGGATTCGGGAGAATTAATGTGTATCTTGGGACCCAATGGTTGCGGCAAAACTACCTTATTAAAAAATGCCTTAGGCTTGCTGAAACCGGAGTCGGGAAATATTTTTATTGATCAGGAAGATGTACAAAAGCTAAATTCAAAAAAATTAGCACAGGCAATAGGATATATTCCGCAAACCCATGCACCTCCTTTTCCTTATCGGGTAATTGAGGTGGTTCTTCTTGGGAGAACGGCACATTTGCCCAGACTGGCAGGGCCCAAAAAGTTAGATGAGGAAATTGCTTATACTGCCTTGGAGATGTTAAATATTGCCCATTTAAAGGACAAGATTTACACCAAGATCAGTGGAGGTGAGCGGCAGCTGGTGCTCATTGCAAGGGCCTTAGCACAGCAACCCAAAATGTTGATTATGGATGAGCCTACCGCTAGTCTGGATTTTGGAAAACAAAATTTGGTGTTAGAGCATATTCGGTTGTTGTCTCAGCAAGGCATCGGTGTGTTGATGGTCACCCACGATCCGGCACATGCACTGTTTTGTGCAGATCGGGTAGTAACCATGAAAGGGGGGCAGATTCTTGAAATCGGGCCGCCAAGAGATGTGATTAATGAAAAAATGATGGCAGAAATTTATGAAACAGAGGTAAAAATTAATCGAATAACATTGCAAGATAAGCGAACAATTGGGGTTTGCATTCCTGTTCCTAGGAATCTCTCCATAAGTTATAACTGAAGAAATTGAGGTGAATGAGATGAATGGTGAAAAGGAAAGGATAAAAAATCGTAAGCTACTTCCATTGTTGATGGTGGGGCTGATGTTGTTTTCTTTTGTTATGGGGCTTACTGCCTGCGGAGAAAAGACAGAGGGAGAAGGAAAGGGAGAAGAGAAGACCATTACCGATGATGCAGGAAGGTCTGTGTCCCTTCCCCGGGAAGTTACAAAATGCTATTACACTAGCCCGGTGGGATTGATCATGGTGTATACCTTAGATCCGGATAAGATGGCCGGATGGTCATTCCAATTGACCGATAAGGAAAAGGCGTATATTCCGGAAAAATATTCGGATCTTCCCTTCCTTGGCGGACAGCAAATGAATGGCAAATTAAATACAGAAGAGATAATCAAAGCAGCCCCACAAGTGATTTTTTCTGTGGTAACCGATCCAAAAAGTGAGCTGTCCATTAGTGATGCAGATAAGCTACAAGAGCAGTTGAATATTCCTGTGGTTGTGGTTGATGGAGAGCTTAGCAGGATCGATGGCGCCTATGCCTTTATGGGAGAAATTTTAGGGGCAGAAAAACAGGCAAAGAAGCTTGGTGCGTATTGTAAAAACACCGTCAAGGAGGTTACAGAAGCAACAAAAGACATTCCGGAAGACCAGCGAGCAAGGGTTTACTATGCGGAAGGACCGGAGGGTTTAGCTACAGAGCCTAGCGGGTCCATGCATTCTGCATTATTGGAACTGGTTCACGGGAAAAACATTGCAGAGGTAGAAACGAAGGGCAAGGGAGGAATGAGTGATGTCTCTATGGAGCAAGTGCTATCTTGGAATCCCGATGTGATTCTTTCTTGGTCCTTGGATAAAGGTGGAGCTTATGATACTATTGTAAGCAGTGATAATTGGTCGACAATTAATGCGGTCAAAAATAAAGCGGTATACGAAATTCCCAATCAACCCTTTAACTGGTTTGATCGTCCACCATCGGTAAATCGAATGATTGGAATGAAGTGGCTTGCAACAACCCTCTATCCGGATCAATACAAAATTGATTTAAAAAAAGAAGTAAAAGAATTCTATACGTTGTTCTATCATATTGATCTGACGGATGGACAATTAAACGCATTGCTTGGCAATGCAGTCAGAAAGTAACAATGGGAAAGAGGCAAGGAAGTGTTTTATGAAAAAAAATAAAAATAAAAATAAAATGGAAATGACCCCCATAGGAATTGCACATACAAGAATAAAGGATGGCTTGGACATGCCCCTAGAGGGGGTGGTTGCCAAAATAGAAGTTTCCCCTGGATTTAAACAAGCATTGTATCGCATAGAAGAAAATTCTCATTTGTGGATCCTCTCTTGGTTTCATTATGCCCAACGTGAGGTACTGCAGGTGGTGCCCATGAAGATCAACCCAAATGCGGACAAATTCGGAGTTTTTGCGGTACGCTCCCCTGTTCGCCCAAACCCCATTGCCCTGACCTTGGTTAAGCTAGAAAAAAAAGAAGGCAATGTCTTATATGTAAGTGGCTATGACGGAGTAGACGGAACACCAATCTTAGATATTAAACCCTATATTGAAAAAGATATTGTCCGTGAAATTATCACACCAAAGATAGGAACAAGAAAAGAATAGGAAAAAAATAAGGATAAAAGGAAACGATAATCAATGAAACATTTATTTTTTGAAGGACCGATGAAGGAAGGAAAATCTACCTATATTCGTCAGCTAATCAAGGATAAGCTTAACCTTTGTGGAGGCTTTGCCAGTCAACGGTTGCTTGATGAAGAGGGGGCGATTGTCGGCTACCGAGTGGTTCCTGCCAAGGAGGCACTAGAAATAGAGCGAGTTTACACTCCAGATTTAGACAATGTATTTCGCCTGTTCAAGGAAAACTGTACGGTGAATGCACCAGAGGTGTTTTACGAAGGATGTATGAATTATTTGCGAGATCAAGAGGGAAAGCAATTCATGCTGCTTGATGAAATTGGTGGAATGGAGCTTTTGGTTCCGCAGTTTCGTAAAGCCCTTGATGAAATTTTGGGTGGAGGGCTTCCTTGTATTGGGGTAATTAAATCCCACGAGAATGTAAGGCACATGTGTAGGCGAAGTCCGGATGCAGAACGATGCATTGCCCTTAATGATGCCTTACATCAAGAGATAAAGGAGAATTTTGGCGGCGAGATTATTTCCTTCGTGCGCGGAGAAGACTATCGCTGTCAAGTGGAGGCTTGGTTAGGCCAAGGAGAGCAGGGCGTTACATTAAAAGCTGAAAAATAAATTCTTCTCCCTTGGTATAAAATCGGCAAAGACCTCCATATTTTTCTACCACCTGGAGGATGCTTTTGGTTCCAATGCCGTGGTGCTCTTCTTGGGCTATGGGTAGACCATTTTCAAATATTGGTGCAACCGCATACCGATTGCGTACCTCTAGGTGGAGACTATCATTTTTTTCGTAGAGGCGTAGCTTCACATAACGGGATTGGACCGATTGAATTTTACTGGCAGACTGGATGGCATTTTCCAAAACATTGCCCAGAAGGCAGCACAAATCAATAATGGTAAACTTCCCAAAATCTTTAGCAGTGACCTTGATCTCCATGGTCACTGCTTTTTCTTTGGCCTTTCCTACATAGGAGGAGAGGATTAGATTCAGTGGCTCGTTTTCTGAATATCGTTCCATTTCCATATTCTCCACATTGCTACAGGTTTCATTGATGTAAGTGCTTGCTTCTTGTAGCTTGTTTTCTGTAATGCAGGCATGGATATAGCGCAAATGATGCCTTAAATCGTGGCGGTAGATCAGCGATTGCTGTTCGGTTTTTTTTAGCTGTTCTAAGCGATCGGCAGCGGAATTTAGTTGAACTATAGCAAGCTCTTTCGCGTTTTTTAATTTGGCTTTTTCAGAAGTCACCCTAAATATTTCCACCAGCAGGATGTAAGACAGCAAAACAATGAGCAGAGGAAGATTGGAAATAAAAAACATGCGATCAACCTTTAAATCGGTAAACTGATAGTGGGTTAACAGATAGCTGTACAGGTAATAGAGCACTGGCACGGCAGCAAAAATTTTAAACACCAGATTGTCGGCAGAAGCAAGCATATAATTAAATGGTTGTTTGAAAAATCGTTTAATTAGTACGAGCATAAGCAAATAGCAAAGGATATAGATCCCTATAGGTGGGTTGATAACACTTCTGAGGATAGAGATCATCACCATTACCGGCGAGGAAAAAAACACTGCGGTCAGCAAAATAAAAAATATCTTAATACCACTATGATGAGAGAGAATAAGGAAGAGAAAAAATACCGGCAGTTGGGTAAAGAGCAAATAGAACTTCCCATAGATGGCATAGCCCAGAGCAATCTGTGCCCATATATTTAGTGCCAGGAAGGCGATGAAGTAAATCATGGACCAAGTTTTCCTTTTGGAAGGAAGCTTGGTCCATTTTACATCTAGCAGCATATACATTACGGTACAGGCGTAAAAAATAATCATTAAAGAAGAAAAAATCCATTTTATATTCATTGTTGTTATCGCAAAGAGGCGCTAGTCTATAGCTTTCTTTGCTTTTACCTCCAAATTAAATTTGAGCGTAGACGATCATGTCTACAAAACTAAGTTAAGAATACTATAGAATCATGTTTTTTTCTACCTATTTGTTTTCTTTTGCTTTTGTATTTTGCAGCGGTGGCAGATCAAAAATCGTGTGCAAGGCTGTGTGCAACCGAAAAATGCGGATAAGAACTTGTCTAGTTTTTTGTGGTAACATTAAAAATTAATAGAAGAAATAGAAATATTGATGGGGCATTTATATTGAAAGCCATACGATATTAGTATATTATATTAATGTGTGTTAATTTTGTAGAATCAATATTATTCAATTAAACGAAAGGAGGACTATGAGTACAATTTTTTCACAGAAAGAGGTGAACAAAGGGAGACAAAGAGAATTTGATTACCTCAAAGGAAGTTTCATGCTATTCATTTTTCTGATCCATGCCTTTCAGGCAACATTTTCTGCACAAAGTGCAGTGGTTTCAGGAATTTATATATTTGGAACAATGTCCGGTGCTGCAATATTTATTTTTGTTATGGGGTTTGGTACGACCTACAGTAAAAATGCCCAGCCGTGGACCTTAGCAAAGGATGGTATCCGCATGGTGGTTTACCAGTATCTGAACAATTTGCTTTATCTTGTTTCCCTTCTTATTCCTTATCCTTTTGTCATGGCGACGTTAAGCGATGTGGGAAGGGAAAATCTAAAGTTTTCTATAGAAATCTATTTTCAATACGTCAACATATTTTTCATTACCGGGATCATCTACCTTGTGTTGGCCTTGCTAAAAAAGCTAAGGCTTCCAACCTTAGGCTACTTGGTTCTTGGTATTGTCATAAGCCTTG
>JAVWKI010000074.1:0-7973 GCA_036638575.1 Anaerovoracaceae bacterium
ATGGAACAAAGCTTTTCTTGTATTTGCAAGCATTGCTCGTCATTAACGTAGGGGATGAACCGCACTCCGCCGCCGGCGCCGGGAATGGTTTCAATTAGACCAAGGTTCATCTCAGCGACGATCCCCTTAGCGAACTTTAAATCCTCGCTTATGCTTGATTTTGCTGCATTAAATAAGTTGCAGAGATAATTTAATCCAAAAGACTTGTTGGGTGAATCCGACAAAATTTTAATTATCGCACCAACTCTGGTTATTCTTTTCATCCTGTTTTCCCTCCATGAACATTTTAGTGAATAAACTGATATTATTCGTTTTATATATTTTTGTCAAATTTGTTGTAAAATATGGTATACTCGTTTTGTATGATATTGGAGGAATATAAATGATTGACCTAAAAAAAATAAAACAAGTGCACTGCATTGGTATTGGAGGCATAGGCCTTTCTGCTATTGCGGACATTTTAATTGCCAGAGGCTATAATGTAACAGGCTCTGATATGAACCAAAATGAAAAAGTAGAGAAGCTCATGAGCGAGGGAGCAAAAATTGCCCTTGGCCATCGTGCAAAGAATGTAGAAGGGGCGGATCTACTGGTCTATTCTGCAGCAGTAGGCGGGGATAACCCTGAACTGATGCGAGCAAAAGAATTGGGAATCCCTTGTGTCAGCCGTGCGGAAATGCTGGGGGAACTGATGAAGGAATGCAAAAACAGCATTGCAATCTCAGGAACTCACGGCAAAACCACGACGACCTCTATGATTTCCTTGATTTTGAAGAATGCAGAAACGGATCCGACCATATTGGTTGGAGGAAACTTGGCAGAGCTAGGTGGAAATGTGAGAATCGGCCACAGTGAATACTTCATCACCGAGGCGTGCGAATATATGGACAGCTTTTTGGAGTTGAAGCCAAAAATCGAAGTGATCCTAAACATTGATTCGGATCATCTAGACTACTTCAAAGACATTGAACATATTGTTCGCTCCTTTGATCAATTTGCAGAGCTAGTACCAGAGGATGGCATGATTATTGCCTATGATGCAAACCCTTTTGTTAAGCGGGTAATCAAGGGCAGGAAGAATGTCATTACCTTCGGCTTTGGCGAGCATTGTACCTACTATGCGGATGATATTGAATTTAACACAGAAGGAAACCCTTCCTTTACGGTATTCCATGAAGGAAAACCCCTTTGCCAGCTACAGCTTGCCGTTCCGGGAGAGCATAATTTACTTAACGCACTGGTTTCTGTTGCTTGCTGTCATGCCCTGGGCATAGGCGTCAAGACCATTGTCCAGACCCTAGAAGCATATACGGGAACCCAAAGACGATTTGATGTAATGGGAGAAACCCAAGAGGGGATGCGGATTATTGATGACTACGCACACCACCCTACAGAAATTAAGGCGACCTTAAAGGCAGCTTGTAATATGCGACATGAGAATATTTGGTGTATTTTTCAGCCCCATACCTATACGAGAACTGTGGCTCTTTTTGATGAGTTTCCAAGTGCTTTTGAGCAGGCAGACAAGGTTGTTTTGGCGGAGATTTATGCTGCACGAGAGAAAAACATTCACAAGATTAGTTCCAAATCTCTAGTCAATGAAATAAAAAAACGATATCCAAACAAGGAAGTATACTTCTTTAGCGAGTTTGAGGAAATTGCAAACTTTGTGTACAACAATTCCGATCCAAGGGACCTAGTCTTGACTATGGGTGCAGGAGATGTGTACAAAATAGGAGAAATGATCCTAGAAAAAGATGGAGTAACAAGAGGAGAAAAGATCAAATGATGAAAGAGTACGAGGCGATGGAGCAGGCAAGAATTGAACGCAACCTCGTTCATGCAAAAAATGGTGTGAAATTTATTGACATCAAGCAGGCTTATATTGATGAAGACGTAAAAATTGGCCAAGGCACAGTGATTTATCCCTGTGTTGTCATTGAGGGCAGTGTAACCATTGGTGAAAATTGTCTAATTGGACAAAACACAAGAATTGTGGACTCTGTAATTGGAAATGGAACAGAAATTCAAAGCTCTGTAATTACACAGAGTTCGATTGGAGACGAGACAAAGGTGGGCCCTTTTGCTTATTTAAGACCAAAAAGCAAGGTTGGAAGTCATTGCAAGGTCGGCGATTTTGTTGAAGTGAAAAACTCATCTATGGGAGATGGAAGCAAGGCTTCCCACCTTACCTATATCGGAGATTCAGATATTGGAGAGGATGTAAATATCGGTTGCGGTGTTGTATTTGTTAATTATGATGGAACAAATAAGCATCGATCTACAATTAAGGACGGAGCGTTTATCGGATGTAACACCAACTTGGTTTCTCCGATTACCGTTGAAGAAAAGGCATATATCGGAGCAGGAAGTACGGTCACAGCAGATGTGAAGGCCGGCTCTCTTTTTGTTGCAAGAGCGAAAGGTAAAGCTTTGGAAGGCTGGGTTGCACGACGCGGTCTTCTTGATAAGAAAAAATAGTGGAGGGAAAAAATGAAAAACGGAAATTTTTCAGACTACAAAGTATTTACGGGAAATGTACACCCGAAATTGGCAGAGGAAATTGCATCAAAGCTAGGAAAACCTTTGGGTAAGGCAGATGTAAAGCAGTTTAGTGATGGAGAAATCGCACTGAACCTACATGAAACGGTAAGAGGAATTGATTGTTATATCATTCAATCAACCTGTGCTTCAGACAATGCTTCGGTAAATGATAACTTGATGGAAATCCTAATTATGATCGATTCCATGAAGCGTGCATCTGCAGGTAGAATTAACGTGGTTATGCCGTATTACGGTTATGCAAGACAGGATAGAAAAGCTAAGGCAAGAGATCCAATCACAGCGAAATTAGTTGCAGACTTACTTATGGCAGCAGGTGCAGACAGAGTGGTTACTATGGACCTTCATGCAGCACAGATTCAAGGTTATTTTGACATTCCGGTGGATCACTTACTTGGAATGCCAATCTTGGTAGATTACTGGAGAGACAAAAATGTGGAAGATTTAGTTGTGGTGTCTCCGGATCACGGGTCAGTAACGCGTGCAAGAAACTTGGCAGAACCTTTGGGTGCACCGATTGCCATTGTAGATAAGAGAAGACCAAGACCAAATGTAAGTGAAATCATGAACATTATCGGAGACATTAAAGGCAAAAACTGTGTAATCGTAGACGATATGATCGACACAGCAGGAACCATTTGCAATGCGGGAAAAGCCTTAATGGAGCTGGGAGCAAAGAGCGTATCTGCTTGTGCAACCCATGCGGTATTATCTGGGCCGGCCTGCCAAAGACTGGAAGAGTCTCCGTTTGAAGAGGTAGTATTGTTGAATACAGTGCCTATTTCAGAAGAAAAGCAGATTAAAAAGATGAAACATTTAAGTGTAGCACCATTATTTGCAGAAGCGATTGAAAGAATTTATTCTAATGATTCGATCAGCAAATTATTTGATTAAGGAAAACGATGTACGTAATTGTAGGACTGGGAAATCCGGGTAAAAAATACGAACAAACTAGACACAATATGGGTTTTTTGACCATAGACTGTATAGCGGAAGCTCGGAACATAAATGTAAACAAATTAAAACATAAAGCACTAATCGGAGAAGGTATGGTGGATGGCCACAAGGTCATGTTGGTAAAACCACAAACCTTTATGAACTTAAGTGGAGATGCAGTCAGTGAGCTTGTCTCCTACTACAAAATAGCACCCGAAGAGTTAATTATCATCTATGATGATTTAGATATTGAAGTCGGGACCATAAGAGTACGAAAAAAGGGCAGTGGGGGAACCCACAACGGAATGCGATCGGTAATTTCAAGGATCGGATTTTCTGATTTTCCTAGAGTGCGAATCGGTATCGGCGGCAAGATGAAGATGGACATCAAGGATTTTGTAACCGGGGGATTTGGCAAGGAGGAAAAGGCGTCTTTGGACAAAGCAATCGAGCAGTCTGCAAAAGCCGCAATTGCGATTATTACAGAAGGCATAGATGCAGCCATGAATAAGTATAATGGGAATTGTTAATATCTCGGGAATATCGGACAGCAGGGTCGCACCGATATGTGCAAGAATACTAAAAGAAGAAAAGAGACAAGGATTAATCGTGGTACCCACTCACCTGGGTGCCACCCGCCTTGCCTCCGATCTTTCTTTTTTTGCGTCCAAAAAAATATACGTCCTTCCGGGGGACGAGGAAAAGCTGGTCAATTACGAAGCCAAAAACAGAGATACGATGCTGGCGCGATTAAAGGTGATGAATGCCTTGCAGTCCGGGGAGGATTGCATTGTGGTGGCATCGGTTTCTGCCGTAATGAAAAAAATCATCCCCAAAGGGGTGTTCCGGCAAGATGGCCTAAGCATTACCGTAGGGGAAGAAGGAAGCTTACTTAAGTTTATTCAAAAACTTGCGGAGCTGGGCTATGAACGGGTACCCATGGTTTATGCCAGTGGGCAGTTTGCCGTAAGGGGCGGAATACTGGATGTATTTACCCCTTATTTAGATTTGCCCGTAAGAATTGATTTTTTTGATACGGAAGTGGAGGAAATTCGTTCCTTTGATCCGGAAACCCAGCGTTCTGTAGAGAAATTAAATCGGCTAGATTTATATCGGGCAGAATTGTTGGTCTACCACGAAGAGGTTTTTGCCAAAGCACAAAAAAAGATAGTCAAGGCATACCAACACCTAGAAGAACGAAGAGATCAGCTCCTTGAGGCAATGGAAAGCTTAATGAACCTCCAGCAGCTAGAGAATTATCTGGACTATTTCTATGAGAAGCCGGAGCATATTTGGGACTATTTAGAAGAAAACAGTGTGGTAATCTTGGACGATCCGGGCAGATCGCAAGAACGCGTGACGGCCAGAGACAATGAATTTAAACTGGATTTTGAACTGCTCCTAGAGCAGGAAAAGGTGGTTGCCCCAGAAATCAAAGCCCATCTTTGGGAAAAAGAGTTTTTAAAGTTATATGGATTGCCAAAAGTGTTTTTTTGTACCCCCTTCCCCAAGGCCATCAAAGGGGTGGAGGCCTACGAGGAAATTCGGCAAGTTCAAAGCAGGCAGACGCTTTCCTATAATGGAAAGATGGACATGCTTGAAAAAGAGCTAAAGAAATATATTGAACACCATTACAAGGTAACCTTGGTCTGTTCCACACAGGATCGATATGACAACCTAAAGGATTTTTTGAATCGCTGTGACCTTGGTGGCAGAGTTTGGGTTGCCAAAGGAAGCTTAACCTCTGGGATGGAGTTTCCGGAAGAAAAAATTTGCTACATTACCGATGGAGACATTTTTGGTACCTACAAAAAGAATACCAGGAGATCCAAAAGTAAGGCTAAGGGAGGCACACCAATCAAAACCTTTGCGGACATTCGTAAAGGTGATTTTGTGGTTCATGAACGACACGGAATCGGAAAGTTTTTGGGACTGGAGCAGCTGACCATACAGGGAGAAAAAAAGGATTATCTAAAAATTAAATATGGCGGGAAGGATGCCTTATATATTCCGGTCGAACAAATGGATGTAATCCAAAAATATGTTGGCGGAGATTCGGAAAAGGCAAAGCTGAGCAAGTTCGGTGGCAGTGAATGGAAGAATACGAAGGCCAAAGCCAAGGCCTCCATTGCCAACATGGCCAAGGAGCTTTTGGAAATCAGTGCAGCCAGAAATGCAAGAATTGGTCATCGGTTTGATGTAGATACAGTATGGCAAAAAGAATTTGAAGACAGCTTTCCTTATGAAGAAACTTCGGATCAGCTACGGTGCATTGAAGAAATCAAGGCAGACATGGAGAGTGAGAGAGCCATGGATCGACTGCTTTGCGGAGATGTTGGTTATGGAAAAACAGAGGTGGCAGCAAGAGCCATGTTTAAATGTGCCGCAGAAGGAAAACAGGTTGCTGTGCTTGTTCCTACTACAGTGCTGGCAAATCAACACTATTACACCTTAAAAGAGCGGTTTGAAGCCTTCCCCTTTAAGGTAGAAATGCTCAGTCGCTTCCGTTCAGAAAAGGAACAAAAAAACACCATTGAAAAAATGAAAAATGGTAGTGTGGACGTAATTATTGGAACCCATAGGCTGCTGAGCAGTGACATTGAATTTAAAGATCTGGGGCTTTTGGTCATTGATGAGGAGCAAAGGTTTGGTGTAGCCCATAAGGAAAAAATCAAAAAACTGAGACAAAATGTTGATGTATTAACCTTATCGGCAACGCCTATTCCAAGAACCCTGCACATGTCCCTTGTGGGAATTAGAGACATGAGTGTAATTGAAGAGCCACCGGAAGAACGTTATCCGGTGCAAACCTATGTGCTGGAGGAAGATGACTTTGTTCTCAAGGAAGCCATTGAGCGGGAGCTGGATCGAGGAGGTCAGGTTTATATTATCTACAATCGAGTTAGCGGAGTGCATAAGATAGCAAAACATATCGATACACTTGTTCCCGGCAGGCGGATTGTGGTAGGCCATGGCCGTATGGCAGAAGGTAGCTTAGAAGATGTGATGATGGAAGTCATGGACGGAGAAGCAGATATTTTGGTTGCCACAACCATTATTGAATCGGGAATAGACATTCCCAACGTAAACACGATTATTGTCATTGATTCAGATCGTTTTGGTCTTTCTCAGCTTTATCAGCTAAGAGGAAGAGTGGGACGATCCACAAGGATGGCCTACGCATATTTGACCCACAAGCCCAATAAGGTCCTTTCAGAAGTTGCCGAAAAACGGCTTAGAGCCATTAAAGAATTCACTGAATTTGGTGCTGGGTTTAAAATCTCCATGCGAGACTTAGAAATCCGCGGAGCGGGAAACCTTTTGGGTAGTGAGCAGCATGGACACATGGTTAATGTGGGCTATGAACTTTACTGCAAGCTGGTAGATGATGCGGTCAAGGCACTAAAGGGCGAGGTTGTGGAAGAAAAAACAGAGGCAACAGTGCTCGTTAATGTTCCTGCCTATATCCCGGAACGATATATTGAAGATGAAATCTTAAAGCTAACCATATACAAAAAGATTGCGGGAATTACAGGCGAAGAGGAAAAAAACGAGCTGTTAGAAGAGCTTGCTGATCGGTTTGGAGAAATTCCAACAGAAGTGACCAACTTGATTCTGGTTTCTTGGATCAAAGGGATGGCGGAAGCACTATCCATTGAAAAAATTAGTCAGCGAGGCGCCAAAATCATTCTTGATTATGGAAAGAATAGTGAAACAAGACCAATTACCCTTTTTGCAACAAGAGGAAAGGGAATTCTGGAAGATATTTCAGAAATTTTAATGGGTATGTTGCAGAAAAATGTGGTACAATGATTAATTCGAAATGGTAATACATAGGAGGAACGGATGCTATTTAAAAATATTTCAATCCTTGATGAGGATTTGCAACGAAAAGAAAACCAATATGTGGGAATTAAAGGGACACAAATTGCATATATCGGAACAGAAAAGCCAAAGGAAGACTTTGGCAAGGAGTACGAAGGGAAAGGAAAGCTGTTAATGAGTGGCTTTGTTAATGCCCACGCCCACTCTCCAATGACCTTGCTGAGAGGATATGGAGAAAACCTGGCCTTGCAGCAGTGGTTAAATGAAAAGATTTTTCCTTTTGAAGCAAAGCTAGATGAAGAAAAAGTTTACTGGGGAACCTTGCTGGCTATGGCGGAATCCCTAAGATATGGGATTGTATCTACTTCGGATATGTACTACTTCTGCGATGCAATGGTCAAGGCGGTAATAGAAAGTGGAGCAAAAACCAACCTTAGCCGAGCCATTGCCAATTTTTCGGAAGAAAACCTTATGGATATTCCTTCGGGAAAAGAGGCAGAAGCACTATATCAGGCCTACCACCAAGGAGAAGATGGCCGAATTAAAATCGATATGGCACTTCATGCGGAATACACCTCTACGCCCAAAATCGTAGAGCAGCTAGCAGAATATACTGCGGGCATTGGTGCCAACATGCAGGTGCATTTATC
>JAVWKI010000075.1:0-7915 GCA_036638575.1 Anaerovoracaceae bacterium
GTAAAGGCGGGAAGAGATTATGCCAGCCAGCTTCGGGAGCATGACATTATTGTGCGGCACTTTGATAAAGATCCCATTAGAGAATATGTGAGAATTACTATCGGCAGAGATGAGGAAATGGATCGTCTGCTTGCGGTTACGGAGGAATTGCTATGCGCAAAAGCGAAATAAAACGAAAGACAACAGAAACAGAAATTCAGTTGTCCCTAAACTTAGATGGAAGAGGAACCTATGAAATTCACACCGACTGTGGTTTTTTTAACCACATGCTGGAGCTGTTCACAAGACATGGCAGATTTGATTTGAAGCTGCAATGCAAGGGAGACAGCCATGTGGACTTTCACCATACGGTAGAAGACGTGGGCATTGCCTTAGGCCAGGCGGTAAAGGCAGCTTTAGGAGACAAAAAAGGGATTGTTCGATATGGGAGCATGATGCTGCCCATGGACGAAGCCTTGGTGCTGACCTCTCTGGACATTAGTGGAAGAGCAACGCTGGCCTATGGCCTAACTATCCCGGCATCAACGGTGGGTGCCTTTGATACAGAGCTTGCAGAAGAATTTATGATGGCCTTTAGCAGAGAGCTTGGACTGACCCTTCACTTTGTGCAATTTGCAGGAAGCAACAGCCATCACATTATCGAGGCAGCATTTAAAGGTCTGGGTAGAGCGCTAGCAAAGGCCGTTGCCATAGATGAACAATACAAAGAAGAAATTCCCTCAACAAAAGGAGTGATATAGATGATAGCGGTAATTGATTACGGAGTAGGGAACCTTTTCTCCCTAACTGCCTCCCTAAATTATATTGGAGCAGAAACCAAGGTTACAAACCGAAAAGAAGACATTTTGGCAGCAGACAAAATTATTTTGCCCGGTGTGGGCGCTTTTTCTGATGCCATAGAAAAACTGAGAAATACAGGACTTGTGGAAACCATTATCTCTGAAACGGAGAAAGGCAAGCCCTTGCTGGGAATTTGCCTCGGTATGCAGCTTCTCTTTGAGAAAAGCTATGAATATGGGGAGCATGAAGGCCTTGGCTTGATCAAGGGAGAAATCCGACCAATAGAAACCCATCTAAAGGTTCCGCATATCGGTTGGAACGGGCTGCACTTAGTGGGAGAAGATCCGCTATTTAAGTATGTTCAGGAAGGGGACTTTGTCTATTACGTTCACAGCTTTTATGGTACAAGCTGTGCAGAAAGCACCATTGCCACATCGGAATATGACGTAACGATTACCGGAGCAGTGCGTAGCGGTAGTGTCTATGGGACGCAATTTCACCCGGAAAAAAGCGGAGAGGTGGGACTCTCAATATTAAAGGCGTTTAAGGAGTTATAAAGATGAAAATTTTTCCTGCAATAGATTTAAGAAATGGAAAGGCAGTTCGCCTTTTTCAAGGAGACTATGATCAAGAGACAATTTACAGTGATAGTCCGGTAAGTGTGGCCGAAGGCTTTAAGGAAGCGGGGGCATCTTGCCTGCACCTGGTGGATTTGGACGGCGCAAAGGATGGAACCCTAGTAAATTTTGACTCTATCAAGGAAATTGTTTCCCGCGTAAACCTGTTTGTGGAAGTCGGTGGAGGAATCCGAGACGAAGAACGAATAAGACAGTATTTAGATTTAGGGGTTTCCCGCGTGATTTTGGGGACTATCGCCATTCAGGATCCAGAGTTTTTGGCCGCTATGGTAAAAAAATATGGAGATAAAATCGCTGTAGGTGTAGATGCCAAGGAAGGGAAGGTTGCCATTAACGGTTGGAAGGAAGTTACCGATATGGACAGCCTGGAATTTTGCAAACATCTTGCACAAATTGGGGTAAAGACCGTGATTTATACGGATATCAGCAAGGACGGCGGACTAACGGGAACCAACCTAGAGGTTTATGCGCAGCTAAAGGAAATTGAAGGCTTGGATATTGTGGCCAGCGGCGGCATCAGCTTTGAAGAAGAAATTCCGAAATTGGCAGAAATGGTTTCTGCTGCAATATTGGGTAAGGCCATTTATAGCGGTAAGCTTTCTTTAAAAAAATGTATAGAGTTAAGTGGGGAGTAAGCAGATGATTACAAAGAGAATAATTCCTTGCCTAGACGTGAGAGACGGAAAAGTGGTAAAGGGTGTAAACTTTGAAGGGATAAAAGACGTTGCCGATCCAGTGGAGATGGCAAAGTTTTACAATGAAAGCGGCGCAGACGAGTTGGTTTTTTATGATATTACTGCAAGTGTGGAAGAACGGGCATTGTTTTCTGGAATTTTGACTCAGGTAGCCTCACAGATTTTCATTCCCCTAACCGTAGGCGGAGGGATCAATACCTTGGCAGACTTTGATCGGGTATTGAAATGTGGAGCAGACAAGGTCAGCGTAAACAGTGGCGCAATTAAAAATCCAGAGCTGATCACCCTTGGTGCAAAAAAATACGGAGACCAATGTGTTGTCCTAAGCATGGACATTAAGCGTGTAGACGGAAGCTTTCACCTTTTTCAAAAAGGGGGAAGAGAGGACACGGGAATCGATGCCTTACAATGGGCCGTTGATGGGGTGAACCGAGGTGCCGGAGAATTGGTGGTGAACAGCATTGATACCGATGGGGTGAAAAATGGCTTTGACCTTGAGCTTTTGGATGAAATTGCAGCCAGAGTAAATGTGCCGATTATTGCCAGCGGCGGAGCAGGAAATATGGAGCATTTCGCTGAGCTATTTACCCACCCGGGAATCGATGCGGGTCTTGCTGCCAGTATTTTTCATTTCAAGGAAGTTTCCATTGCGGATTTAAAAAATTACTTAAAGAAACAGGGCGTGGAGGTGCGCAGATGAAGATAAAATTTGATGAAAACGGCTTGGTTCCTGCCATTGTGCAGGACTTCTATTCCAAGAAGGTACTGACCTTGGCCTATATGAATCAGGAGAGCCTAGAGATTACCATAAAGGAAGGAAAAACTTGTTTTTGGTCCAGAAGCAGGCAAGAACTGTGGAGAAAAGGTGAAACTAGCGGAAATGTACAAAAAGTCGTAAACATTACGGCAGATTGTGACAGTGACGCCTTGGTCATTGAAGTGATCAAAGCCGGCCCAGCTTGTCATACGGGAGAAGAAAGCTGCTTCTTCAATGGCATTTACCAAAGTGAAGAGCAAAATGCCTTTAGCTGGGATGATCTTTATGGTCTAATTGAAGGGCGAAAAAATCAGCCGCAAGAAGGAAGCTACACCACCTACCTCTTTGAGAAGGGGATGGAAAAAATCCTAAAGAAGGTTGGCGAGGAGTGCACGGAAGTGATTATTGGTGCAGCTAAGGCAGACAAGGAAGAAACGGTTTATGAGGTTGCAGACTTAGCCTATCATGTAATGGTTATGATGGTAAATATGGGCATTAAGCCGGAAGATATTACGGCAGAATTAGCAAAACGACATGTTATTGATCACAAAGTGAAGCAAGAGAGAATGGGCTAAAATGGACAGTTATTCAGTGGTGTGGTACTTCCTCATCTATGGTTTTCTTGGTTGGGTTGTGGAGGTTTGTTTTCATGCTCTAGCACAAGGAAAGCTAGTGAATCGAGGATTTCTTAACGGTGCGATTTGCCCCATTTACGGATTTGGTGTGGTGCTTGTGGTTTGGATACTTGAGCCTGTGGCAAGTCATGGCATACTTCTATTTGCCGGAGCAACGGTTCTTTGCTCGGTCCTAGAGTGGATTACCGGATTTATCTTGGCGAAAGCCTTTCACCAAAGGTGGTGGGATTACACCGATGAGCCATTAAATATTGGTGGATATATTTGTTTGCGGTTTTCTCTGATGTGGGGGCTTGCTTGTGTCTTTGTGGTGAAACTGATTCACCCTTCCATCCAGTGGCTTCTTGACCTAGTTCCGGAAACCTTAGGGCTGATCCTCATGAGCATATTTTTGCTAGGCTTACTGGTGGATGTAGCAGCAACCATAAATACCATCATGGGGCTCAACAAGAAGCTTAAGCGTATTGAAGAAGCTGCCGCAGCAATAAGGCATCTGTCGGACGAATTGACGGAACAGCTTTATGAAGGTGCCATAAAGGCGAAAGAGGAAATAGAAGAAGAAAAACTCACCCTATCCCAAAAGCGTATCCTAAAGGCCTTTCCTAAGGCAAAATCCACAAAGCATTTGGGTGCAATGGAAAAACTGAGAAAAAGATTATAGAGAAATATTCAAAAAAAGATCGTGTAGGAATTACATGATCTTTTTTAAATAGAAAGAATATCCGCAACAGGGTATGGTATACTAAAAAAGAATGTTCGTAAGAATTTTATTGAAAGGCGAGAAAAATGTTTAAATCGATACAGACAAAGATTATGTTTTTTTTCTTAACAATAGGAACTTGCACGTTAGTTTTAGTTAGCTTTCTTTTGATGATGAGTATTGAGCAGAGTGCAAAGCAGATGGAAGGCACAGCGATAAGAGAGCAGGCAGAAACAATGGCAAGGGTCGTTTCTTTAGAGAATGATCTTGGTGGGAAGGAGTTGCCAGGAGAAGAATTATCTAAGCTTTTTCCGGGGAAAGAATACTTTCTTTTAGATGAAGAAGAGGCAGTTGAAATTTATAAAGTTAATGAGCAAGGAAAACCTATTTCGAGAGACATTTATAAAGAGGGAAAAGATTATATTTGTGGAATTGCGAAAATAGAAGGTGCAGAGACCTACCTTGTTGTGCAAAAAACTTATGAGGAAGCTTATGGTGAGGTTAATCGGATGAAAACCGTGGCCATTGCCTTTACGGTGCTTGCCATTATAGGGTTGTGGTGTATTGGGAAGCGGATTTCTTTTATCATTCAGAAACCGATTAAAGACCTTGCACTTACCGTGAAACAGATTGCAGCGGGTGATATCAGCCAAGGTGTACAAGTAAATAGTAATGACGAGCTTGCGGAGATTGCGGTAGCCTTTAATAAGATGCTAGATCATCTAAAATTGACCATGAAGCAGGTTTTAGATAAATCGGGTGAAGCTGCATCAATGCATGAAATTATGCAATATGTAGAACAAACTTATGATCAACATGCCGGAGGTGTTTTGAGCATAGACAATATTGGAGAGATCACAACCTTTAATGAAACCGCAGAACTACTTACTGGAATTTCTGCCAAGGAGCTGATTGGAAGGCATATTTCTAACCCAATCCCTCCGGAAATAAAAGGTTTGATTGATACGTTACGGAGAACTTTGAGTCAAGGCAGTGTGAATTTCAAAAAAATTGCAGACATTCAACATATTAACGGCGAAAGAATCCCCATTGTGTATACAGCAAACATTCAGTTTGGGATGAAGGATGAGGTGATCGGTGCGATTTGCGTGTTTAGGAGAATTGAAGATATTAGAAAGTTTGAAGAAAGTGCCTTGAGGAGAAAGAATTTAGGAGCCTTGGGAGAAATGGCTGCCAGTCTTGCTCATGAGGTGAAGAACCCTTTGACTAGTATCCGGGGTTATGCACAGTATTTAAAGCTTGACTTTTCCGATGACAGTGATTGCCCCGAAGAACTAAATATTATTTTGCATGAAGTGGATCGACTAACAAATATGTTGGACAATTTTTTGAAATTTGCAAGACCAGAAGTTCCTAAATTAGAGTTGGTAGACATCAGAGCAGTTAGCAACTATGTGGTGAAATTAGTGGAAAAAGAGCTGCCTAAAAATACGAAAATCAAGAAAAATTACAAAGATGTACCCAAGGTAATGATTGATCCGCAGCAGTTTGAGCCCGTGATTTTAAATTTAATATTGAATGCGGTACAGGCCATGCCGGAAGGAGGAACAATCAACCTTAATGTGAATTATGATCAAGAACGAGGTGCGGTTTGTCTTGAGGTTCAAGATAATGGTGTGGGGATTCCGTTGGAGTTGTTAGAAAAAATATTCCAGCCTTTTTTTACAACAAAAAAAGAAGGGACTGGAATGGGACTGGCAATTTGCACTAGGATTGTTGATGCACACAAGGGAATCTTAGAAATTGAAAGTATTGAAGGAGAAATGACAAAAGTTTCGATAAGGTTACAGACGGAATTTGCGGAGGTTAAAAGAAGTGAATAATGAACGAACAATTAAAATTCTTGTGGTAGACGATGAAGAGAATGTTCGACAATTACTAGAAAAGGTACTGGTAAAAGAAGGATATAATGTGTATTTAGCTGAAGATGGAGAGCGTGGATTAGAAGTGATTCAAAATAAGCATATTAATATTATTATTAGCGATATTAAGATGCCAAATATGGATGGACTAACTTTTTTAAGCGAGGTGAGAAAGACAGGTCAAGATATTGGCTTTATTCTGATTACGGCTTTTGCTACTATGGAAACAGCAATTGAAGCATTGAAATCAGGGGCTCAAGATTACGTGACTAAGCCTTTTGATATTAAAGAAATTTTGGCATCAGTAAAGCGTGTAGCCATCGGGACGAAACAGGGAAAGGCGTTTGATGGAGAGGATATTTCTGTTGAAACCTTAAGGATGCAAAGTAAAAGCTTAAAAATGCAAAATGTATTACAACTGGCAAAACAGGTTGCAGGATCGGGGGCGACGATTCTGGTTACAGGAGAGACCGGAACAGGAAAAGAAGTAATCGCTGAGGCAATGCACGGGTGGAGCCTGAGGGCGAAGCAGCCGATGATTAAGGTGAACTGTGGAGCCATTCCGGACAATCTTTTGGAAAGTGAGTTGTTTGGATATGAAAAAGGAGCCTTTACTGGTGCAGCAAGTTCAAAACCTGGACGATTTGAGCTTGCTGAAGGTGGAACAATTTTTTTGGATGAAATTGGAGATATTTCTCCGGCAATACAACTAAAACTTTTACGCGTGTTGCAAGAAAAAACCTTCGAGCGTTTGGGCGGTGTGAAAAGTATAAAAGCGGATGTGCGAATTATTGCAGCAACGAATCGGGATTTAAAGGAAGAGGTTCGAAAAGGTGCGTATCGAGAAGATTTGTATTACCGGTTAAATGTTGTCCCAATACACATTCCTCCATTGAGAGAACGTAGAGAAGATATTGAGGACTTAGTTGGATATTTTCTTCGGGCAGAAAGAGAATCGTTAACCCAATCGGTTCAAAAGCATATTGATAGCGAGGCGATGTTTTGCCTAAAAAATTATAACTGGCCGGGGAATATTCGGGAATTGGAAAATATTATTGAACGATGCGTTGTTGTCACTCCTGGAGAGACCATTGGAGTTGAAAGTTTGCCAATGGAAATAAGAGCAGCAGAGCGGGCAGAAAGAAAAGGGACCATGGCGATGCTCAATGAGGCGATCGATCAAAAGGAACGTGAGATTATTAGAAATGCCTTAGAAGAGAATAATGGGAATAAGACAAAAACAGCTGTCACCCTTGGTATAAGTAGAAGATCTTTGCATCGAAAACTAGAAAAGTTGGGGATGACGGAGTTAGAATAAAAAAAGCCTTCCCAAAGACTAGGGAAGGCTTTTTTGTGAAAAGGTGATCATTATTTACTGGAAGGAGGCGTTGATACAGGGGCTTCATCTTCTAAACTGTTTTCTTCTTCAGATAAAATTTCAACTTCTCTGGACCAAAGGTGACCAAAGGAGGTATCTCCTTTGAAGAAGTCTTTGCCGTAGCAAAGAAGGCAAGCGAGAATACCAACGGCAAGGCCCCAAGCGGAACCATTGGTAAGGATAACACCAGCAATAATTCCTGCAATACCTAGATCTTTAAAGCTTCTAGCTTGCTGAATACCAATACGCACGCTGACAAAGCCTTGAACAATCATGGTCAGGGATAGGGCAACGGTCAGAATTGGTTGAACTAGAGTTACAATAGGCATGAGCCAGTAGCCAGTAAATGTTCCGAATCGGAAGGAGGCTGCACCGCCAAAGAGAGAACCCATATTTTTTTTACCTTTTTTGTAACGTTCACAAACGACAACCTGCATTGCAGCCCAAAG
>JAVWKI010000076.1:0-7865 GCA_036638575.1 Anaerovoracaceae bacterium
AAGCTCCGGAAGCAGATTGCCGATTTTTACCGATATTTTTGCAGATATTGGTGATGAGCAAAGTATTGAACAAAGCTTGTCTACCTTTTCTTCCCACATGACGAATATTGTAGACATTGTGGGCAAGGCAGGTCCGGGCAAGATGGTGCTTCTAGACGAGCTAGGTGCGGGAACGGATCCTACTGAGGGAGCGGCCCTAGCCATTGCGATTTTGGAAGACCTAATCGGTGGAGGGACAACGGTTCTCGCCACCACACATTATACAGAATTAAAAAAATATGCACTTTCTACCGAAGGGGTAGAAAACGCCAGTATGGAGTTTAATGTAGAGACCTTAAGTCCTACCTACAAGCTTTCCATTGGTATACCGGGCAAATCCAATGCCTTTGAAATTTCAGGGAAGCTAGGGCTAGACAGGGAGATTATTCACGAAGCAAGAAGATTGCTGGAAGGTGGAGATCTTGCCTTTGAAGAAGTTCTTACTGCCATTGAAAAGGATAAAAAACTGGCAGAAGCAGAACGAGACGAAGCAATTATGCTCAACATCGAGATGAAAAAGCAGAGAGAGCAGCTAGAAAAAGAGACCAGAATCCTAGAAGAAAAACGAGAGCAAATGCTTAACGATGCCAAAGAAAAGGCAAGAGATATTATTGCAGATGCCAAGGAAGTCTCTAGAGAGGTACAAGAAGAGCTAAAAGAATTGGCGAAGATTGAATCCTTGGGAGAGAGAAACAAGAAATTTGACGAAAACAGAAAACGAATTAAGGATGCTGCCGGCAGATACAAAGAAACCTTCATCAAGGAGGTCAATGATAACCCGGTCAGCGTAAAAGAAATAAAAATAGGCGATAGAGTTAAGGTGCTTACCTTGGGACAAAATGGAGAAATTCTCACCTTACCTGACGAAAAAGGCGACTTAACCGTAAAGGTGGGGATGCTCAAGGCGAGAGTCAATGTAGATGACCTTAAGCTGATTAAGGAAGGGAAAAGAAAGCTTCCTAAGCCAAAGGCCAACTATGGAAGCTTATACAAAAGCAAGGCACAAGGAATTGCTCCAACCACCAATGTGCAGGGGCAGAGCCTAGAGGATGCCTTAGATCATGTTGCAAAATACTTAGATGATGTGTTTATGGCCGGTCTAGATGAAGTAACCATTATTCATGGCAGAGGCGGCGGGGTTCTAATGAAGGGAATCCGAGAGGACCTAAAAAAGAATAAACATGTGAGCAGCTTCCGTAAGGGAAACTACAATGAGGGTGGCGATGGCGTAACCCTTGTGAAACTAAAATAGGAGAGTAAGAATGTACATTATCAGTGCCTGTCTTGTGGGTGAAAATGTAAAATACAACGGAGGAAATAATGACACGCCTTGGGTAAAAAAATTTGCACAGGAGCATCATTGTTATTTCTGTTGCCCAGAGATCTTAGGCGGTCAGCCGTGCCCAAGGCCGCCGGCTGAGCGTGTGGGAGACAAAATTGTAAACACCCGGGGAGAAGAGGTAACCGAGTCCTTTGTTGTTGGAGCAGCCCTTGCTTGGAAGGCGGCAAAGGAACAGGCAGCCCGTTGGGGTGAGGACATTGAAGGTGCAATACTAAAATCCAAAAGTCCCTCCTGCGGACGAGGAAAAATTTACGATGGAACCTTCTCCCATCAGTTGGTTGACGGAGACGGAGAGTTTGTAAAGTTATTACGTGAAAACGGAATAGAAATAATTACGGAAAAGGAGAAGATAGATGATTAATTATAGAGAGAAAATTGCGGAGCTACTCATGACCGCGGTGGAAGGGCTTTCAAAGGAAGAGCTTACCGCCATGATTGAAGTTCCTCAAGATGAAAAGATGGGAGACTATGCGTTCCCTTGCTTCAGATTGGCTAAGCAGCTTCGTAAAGCACCTCCGATGATCGCAAAGGATGTTGCAGAAAAAATTGCCGGAGACAATGTTTTTGAAAAGGTGGAGCCGGTAAATGCTTATGTGAACATGTATATCAGCAGAGAAGCCTACGTTTCTGACCTAGTAAAAGAGGTGGTTACCCAAAAGGAAACTTACGGAAACAGTCAGCTAGGTGAAGGCAAAAAAGTTATCGTAGAATATTCTTCTCCAAACATTGCAAAACCGTTCCATATCGGACATATTCGAAGTACGGTAATCGGAAATTCCATCTACAAAATCTACAAGGCACTAGGCTATGACACCATGAGAATCAATCATTTGGGAGACTATGGTACACAGTTTGGTAAGATGATCTGTGCTTATCGTAGATGGGGAAATGAAGAAGATGTAATCAAGAGCCCAATTAAAACTTTGCTTTCTTATTACACCAAGTTCCATGTTGAGGCAGAAAATGATCCGGCACTAGACCAGGAAGCGAGAGATATTTTCACAAAATTGGAACAAGGAGCAGAGGAAGAGCTTCGTCTGTGGCAGTGGTTCAGAGATGAATCCCTCAAGGAATTTACTAAGGTATACAATATGCTTGGCATTGAGTTTGACTCTTATGCGGGGGAAAGCTTCTATTCAGACAAGATGGGCCGTTTTGTAGAGGAATTAAAAACGAAGCAGCTACTAAAGGCATCTGAGGGAGCACAAATCGTAGAACTAGAGGAACAGAATTTACCACCGGCATTGATTACCAAATCTGACGGTTCAACCTTATATATCACTAGAGATATTGCTGCAGCGGTATATAGAAAAGAGACCTACAACTTTGACAAAAATATCTATGTGGTAGCCAGTCAGCAGAACTTACACTTCCAGCAGTGGATTCAAATCGTTGAGCTCTTAGGCTATGAATGGGCCAGAGACTGCGTTCATGTACCATTTGGCTTAGTGAGCCTAGAAGATGGAACCATGTCAACAAGAGAAGGTAGAGTGGTATTCTTAGAAGACGTACTCAACAAAGCAGTAGAAAAAACCAAAGAAATTATCGCAGAAAAAGGCGTAAATACAGACAATATTGAAGAGACAGCAAAACAGGTTGGAATTGGTGCAGTAGTGTTCCAGGAACTATCCAACAACAGAATCAAGGATTATGTATTTAGCTGGGATAGAGTACTGAACTTTGAAGGCGAAACCGGTCCTTATGTACAGTACACCCATGCAAGAGCAGCAAGCGTATTGCGAAAGGCAGGAGCAGAGGCTGTAGCCAAGGCGGAGGCAGGAGAGATAAAGGCAAGCTATGTCATCAGTGACAGTGCCTATGATCTGGTAAAGCTGATTTATAAATTACCTGAAGTCATTGCGGAAGCCGGAGAAAAATACGAGCCGTCTATTGTAACCAGACATGTAATCAACATTGCACAAAGCTTTAACCGGTTCTACCACAATGAGCATGTGCTTGTAGAGAACGAAGAAGAAAAGACAGCAAAATTAGCGTTAGTTATTGCCGCCAAGACTGCCATCAAAAATGGATTGGCATTGCTTGGAATGGAAGCACCGGAGAAGATGTAAAATGAGATACGAAGGAAACATATACAGACCACCCAGTGAAGCGAGAAGCTACCTCCTTCAAGTAACCATCGGTTGTTCACACAATAAGTGTACTTTTTGTAGCATGTTTAAGGACAAACAATTTAGAGTAAGAGCCATGGAGGAAGTCCTAGAAGATTTAACTATGGCGAGAAAATCTTACCGCAGCATTGACAAAATCTTTCTTTGTGACGGAGATGCGCTGTGCCTATCAACAGACAAGCTTTTGACGATTTTGAAAAAAATCGAAGAAGACTTCCCAGAATGTGAGAGAGTCAGTGTCTATGGATCTCCGGAAGATGTTCTGAGAAAAACGCCGGAGGATTTAGTTCGCCTCAAGGAAGCAGGCATAAAGATGATCTATATTGGCGCAGAAAGCGGAAGCGATAAGATCTTAGCAGATATTTGTAAGGGTGCAACCAGAGCAGAAATTATTGAAGCGGTGAGAAAGATTGAAGCGGCAGGAATTGCTGCCTCTGTGACCTTTATTTCCGGCCTAGGCGGAAGACCAAACTGGGAGGAGCATGCGGTTGAAACGGGAACGATGATCAGCGAAATGGAGCCTTCTTATGTCGGCCTACTGACCTTGATGCTAGAGCCAGGTGCAGAGCTAAGAGAAGAAGTAAAGGCAGGGAAATTCCAAGTATTGACCGCAGAAGAAGTGGTTGCAGAAACCTTGCTGATGTTAAAGAATATTCATGTGGAAAAAACTTGTGTATTCCGAAGTAATCATGCCTCAAACTATGTTTCCTTGCGGGGAGATCTTCCTGCAGACAAAGAAAATATGATGGGAAGATTGCGAGCAGCAATGGAAAATACAGGCATGTTAAAGGATGAGCGATTCAGAATGCTTTAGTGAAAAGAGGGAATTATGGCGGAAAAAAAACAATCGTTGGCCCAAGCTATGGGAATCACCAGAACGGTGATCAGGCCCCCGGAAGAATCTGACATAAGGATGCGAGAAGATCGCATCGGACGGTATTTACAAAAACATTTAAATAAGTTTGTTTTTGTAGAGTTCTCTGATGCGTTCTTAGAAAAATCAAAGGTAAAGGACATCATGAAGGGAATTCCTATTCCCCTAAGAAAAAGTGATGTAAAGCTTTTTGCCGGAGGGGAAGGATTAAAGCCTACCCATATTGCTGAAAATATGGCATGGGTTATGGGCTGTGATCCAAAGTTTAAATACACCCAGCACTATGTGGATTACCTAAACAAGCTATTCAACTATAAAATTTATGAAGGCATGATGAAGGTGGGGAGAGATGCAGCGGAGCAGGAAGATTTTGATAATGCTTGCATCCATTTTAGAGCATCCCTTTGCATGAAGCCGGATTATTTACACTCCATGTATTCTTATGCTAGAGTATGCAGATCCATGTATTTGGCTAGCGGAAACAGAGAGTACATCGGAAGATTCAAAGCAGAATCCCTGGATTATTTTGAATTGCTGACAGAGACCCATCCAAGATTTGCACAGGCCTATTATTATTTAGGCTATGCTTATTTAAATCTGGGACTGTACGCAAAAGCTTCCGCTGCCTGGAAGGGTTTCCTGAAATTTACAAGAAATGGCAAGGATCGAAAGGAAATTCGTGAGAGAATGGCACAGATTGAAGAGCCGCTAAAAATTGAAGCTGGATGCAATGATATTATGGCAACCAGATTTCCTCAAGGTATAGCAGCCTTAGAGCCATATTTGACCAGCCGGTTTAAGGACTGGTGGCCGCTACATTATTATTTGGGGGTAGGATATGCGAGGACAGGAAGAGTTCCTGAAGCAGTAGCAAGATTTAAACACACCCTTTCCCTAAACGGATCTCATTTAGAAACCATGGAAGAGCTTGCCGATATTTATCAGATGCAAAATGACAAAGAAAACTATACGAAATACAAAAAGAAGATTGATCTGATTCGAAAGGATCTAAAACAAGAAGAAGAGGATATGAAGAATTATCATGAAGAAGAAAGAGAAGACGGCGCGGATCAGTAAGCAAAAAGGCACTGTCCCGCCCAAAAAGAAAATAACCATAGCCATTTATGTGTTGATTAGGATTCTTGTTGTCACGGTTCTGGTTATCTCTGTACTTCATCATAATTGGAGCAATGTGTTTACCTGCGGGTTGGCACTGCTCCTGTTTATGGTCCCTTCATTTATAGAAAGAAAAATGCATATTGACCTTCCGGATACCTTGGAGGTCATTATTTTGTTGTTTATTTTTGCAGCAGAGATTATGGGAGAGATTCAAGGGTTCTATGTTATCTTTGATCGTTGGGATGATATTCTGCATACCTTAAACGGCTTCCTTGCTGCTGCCATTGGCTTCTCTCTCATTGATATTCTCAACCGGGAAGAGAAAGTGGGCTTAAACCTATCTCCTGCCTTTGTGGCCATGGTCGCCTTTTGCTTCTCTATGACCATTGGTGTCTTATGGGAATTTTTTGAATGTGCCATGGATATGTATATCGGAACAGATATGCAAAAAGATACATGGATCAATGGAATCACCTCTGTTTCCATTGGAGAGGCGGGAAGCAATGAAGTGATCAACCTGATGGTGGACAATGTAACGTTAAACGGAACGACAACCTGGAATCAATATTTGGACATTGGTCTTTATGATACCATGCATGACCTTTTCGTAAACTTTTTAGGTGCGCTGGTATTCTCTGTATTCGGTTTAGTTTATATCAAAAATAGAGGGAAAGGCTTTGTCTCAAGATTTATTCCGGTTTCTCGAAAAAAAGAGGAGGAATAAAAAATGGCAATACCCTTTACTGGATTATTATATTTAATTAATGCAATTACCATTATTACGATTATTTTTTTCAGAAGAAAAGATATGAGTACCACCTTTGCTTGGCTGCTTTTGTTAATCTTCTTGCCGGTTATTGGCTTTGTCCTCTATTTCTTCTTTGGCAGCACAAGAAAGCTTGAGCTGATGACCAAGAAGTACAGGATGACCAGGGTAGAGAAAAAGTACACCGAAAAGCTCCATGAACAGATGGAATCCATGAAGCCGGGAAGTGAGCAGTTTGAAAGCGAAATCATGAATCGCTATCGGGATATGGTGCATATTAATGGTAAAAATGCAAAGTGCTTTTTTACCGCAGACAACCAAGTAGAGCTGCTGGTCAATGGACAAGAAAAGTTTCCACGAATGTTTGAAGACTTGAGAAAAGCAAAAAAAAGTATTAATGTAATGTATTTTATCTACAAAACCAAAGACCCCATTGGCAGAGAATTGACAAAGATTTTGGAAGAAAAGGCAGCAGAAGGGGTTGAAGTCCGTGTGCTTTATGATGCACTAGGCTGCTTAAAAACGAAATTGCGAGATTTTGATGGGCTGGTTGCAGCAGGAGGAGAAGTGCAGCGCTTTCTTCCTTCAATGTTCAAAACCTTAATTGAAGTAAATTATCGTCTTCACCGGAAGATGGTGGTCATCGATGGGGAAGTTTGCTATACCGGTGGAATCAATGTGGGCGATGATTATTTGGGGAATTATCCCAATATTACCCCATGGAGAGATACCTCTGTTCGTGTCACCGGAACCGCGGTAAAAGAATTACAATTTGTGTTTTTTAGAGATTGGGTATTTTGTGTGAAGCAAAATCGAAAACTTACAAAAGGAACACATATGGATGAAATCAGAAACAAGAAAGACTTGTTTTTCCCTGTAAGCGAGCCGGCTGGAAATATGGGTGTTCAAATTATCCAGTGCGGGCCGGATAGTAAGTATGAAGCACATAAGGATAGTTATGTAAAGATTTGTACTGCGGCAAGGGATTATTTATATATTCAGTCCCCCTATTTTGTTCCTGATCAAAGCTTGCTCGATGCAATTCGAATGGCAGCACAATCAGGAATTGATGTGCGGCTGATGCTTCCGGGAATCGCAGATAAGGGTTTTGTTTACAAGGTGGCAATGTCTTATGTGGAAGAGCTTTTGGAAGCAGGCGTAAGAATTTACACCCATAAGGGCTTTCTTCATGCCAAAACCATGGTCATCGATGATTTTGTTGCTTCCGTAGGAACCACCAATTTAGACATTAGAAGCTTTAAACTGGATTATGAGGTAAATACACTGGTATACTCAAAAAACTTTGCTGTAACGTGCAAAGAGACCTTCCTCAAGGACATAGAGGATTGCAAAGAACTGGATCTGGAAACCTTTAAGCAACGAGGAAGCTTAGCCTACATTGCTGAATCTCTTTGCCGCTTCTTTGCACCGTTAGCTTAATGGGCGTTGATAAAGCATCCAAGGCGGTATGCCTTTCCTTCTGGGAAGGCTACCGGTCATTCTGTGAAGGTTGCTTGTCAATCTGTGAAGGCTACCGGTCATTCTATGAAGGCTGCTTGTCAATCTGTGAAGGCTACCGGTCATTCTATGAAGACT
>JAVWKI010000077.1:0-7813 GCA_036638575.1 Anaerovoracaceae bacterium
CTGATGTAAAAGCACTTGGTTTAATACGCTTCCTAGAACGTAACGATAGCCTTCTCTAGTTACTGCGGATTCCACCGCTTCGGAAATCGCACAGCCAAGGCTGCCGCTGGTTCCCGGATGCTCTTCTAGAATTTTCTTTCCAATCTGTGTAGTTTCTGACGGAGAAGGAGTTACGGATGCCCCATAAGTTCTCATCACTTCTCGTCTAAATGGCTTTTGCTCGTAAGAAACCTTTACCATGAATACATCGCAAGCAAGATCTAGGTAAGAACAAGCCATAGAAAGGGCAGTTCCCCATTGTCCTGCACCGGTTTCCGTGGTTACACCTTTTAGGCCTTGCTTCTTTGCGTAATACGCCTGTGCAATGGCAGAGTTGAGTTTGTGACTTCCGCTGGTATTGTTTCCTTCAAATTTATAGTATATCTTTGCCGGTGTTTGTAGTTTTTCTTCAAGACAATAAGCTCTTACCAGTGGTGCCGGTCTGTACATTTTATAGAAATTCAAAATTTCTTCAGGAATATCAATGTAAGGGGTTGTTTCATCTAGCTCTTGCTTGGCAAGCTCTGTACAAAAAACCTTAGAAAGCTCTTCCAAAGTCATTACTGAGCCGGTTTCCGGATTAAGTAGGGGAGCAGGCTTGTTTTTCATATCTGCTCTTACGTTGTACCATTGTTTTGGCATCTCATTTTCATCGAGATAAATTTTGTAAGGGATTTTTTCTGTTGTCATTGTTTTTCTCCTTTCCAGTGCCGCTGTTTTCTCTGGGAATATAAAAAAGGTTCTCATCCACTATAGGACAAAAACCTTGTTTTTGTTATGCCACCCAAACACAAAAGATGTGTTATCGCTCCGGATACAGCGTGATATCCGCTCCCTTTGTCACAGGTGGAGATCCCGTCAGGTGCTACTAAGTAAAGTACTGTTCGTCCTGCCCTCATAAGTCCATTGGGTCTAGCCCTCATTATCGCATTTCCACCATCAGCGACTCTCTTGAAAATCGGTATCTAAACTTACTACTCTTAATCAACGGTTTGTTTTATTTAATTAATAGTGAGTATAAGCCTTGAGATTATGAATGTCAACACTTTTTTAAAAAAATCTCCTTTGGATATTGTGTTCTCATCACAAAGATTATATACTTACTTTATGGTTAAGTTAGGAAATGACTGGGATGAACTCCTAGAGGAAGAATTTAAAAAAGAATATTATTTGGAACTGCGAAGGTTTCTTAAGTCGGAGTACGGCAAACAGGTGATTTATCCGGATATGTACGATATTTTTAACGCCTTAAAGCTTACGCCCTATCATCGGGTAAAGGCGGTAATTCTTGGACAAGATCCCTATCACCAACCGGGACAGGCACACGGACTTTGTTTCTCTGTAGCCCATGGGGTAAAACCGCCACCGTCTTTGGTCAATATCTTCAAGGAGCTAAAAGAAGATTTGAACATTGATCCACCAAATCACGGGAATTTGACCAAATGGGCGAAGGAAGGCGTCCTTTTATTAAACACCGTATTGACCGTTAGAGCCAATCAAGCCAACTCCCACAAGGGAAAGGGCTGGGAGCAGTTTACCGATAGGGTGATTCAATTATTGAATTTAAGAGAAGAACCTATGGTTTTTATCCTTTGGGGGGCAAACGCTCGACGAAAAAAAGCCTTGGTCACCAATCCCAATCACCGAATTTTGGAAGCGGTACACCCTAGTCCGCTTTCTGCCTATAACGGTTTCTTTGGTGGGAAATATTTTAGTAAAACCAATGCCTATTTAAAAGAGCCCATTGACTGGACTCTTGAATAAAGGGGCCTTCCCTAAAGTTGATCGATAGTAGGGGAAACTTGATATTCCGCTTTTAGTGCAGCGTATTCTTGCGCTGCTTTTTCGTTTTTGCCTTTGGTTTTAATGGCCTTGATCATGATATTTTTGGAGGTGTGCTCCAAAGAAGTAAATTCGATCATGGAAACTTCATAGCCTACGGATTCCAATTTCAAGCCTCTCAGGGCATCGGTAAGCAGCTCTGTGAATTTATCCTTGATAATCCCGTGCTTCAACATCGGACCATTTACGTCATTTTTAATTTGAGAAAACAGTTCATGCTGACAACAAGGAACGGAAAGAATAACCTTGGTATTCCAGTTTACTGCATTGATCAGGGCAAAATCTGTAGCCGTATCACAGGCATGCAAGGTAACCACCATGTCGGCATGATCGTCTTGATAGTCGGCAATATCGCCCATCTGAAATTTCAGATCGTGGTAGTGAAGATCTACGGCAACTTGATTACAAAAGTCAATCACCTCTGTTTTTAAGTCAAGGCCAATAATCTCTACATTTTTATCTTTGACCACCTTTAGATAATGATAGAGGGCAAAAGTCAAATAGGCCTTGCCACAACCGAAATCGATGATTTTCATCTTTTTTTCTGGCAGAGAAGGGTAGACATCCTCTAGAATTTCCAAAAATCTATTGATCTGCCTAAACTTACTATAGTGCTTAGGATAGACCTTTCCCTTAGCATCCATAACGCCTAGGCGAATGAGGAAATCACAGGGAATATCCGGGGGAATTAAGTAATGCTTTTCTCTGTTATGGGAAAGCACCTGCTGTGTTTTGGTTGCAGGCTTTTGGATGATTCGCGGCTTATGAATTTTGGCCGCCAAAATCTGAATATCTGCCTCTGTTGTAAACAAATCCATCTGCTTAAATTCTTCCTGTAGCAGCTGATCAAGCTTTTCTCTTGCTTCTTGGGAAGAGCAGTTGTCGTGGGTGACTTTTTTGGGATGGTGATATTCAAACTGATAAAACATTTCTCCTTGCAATAAAATAGGGCGGACAACTACCTTGCGATAAGGAAGAGACTTCTTCCTTGGGTTGCCGCAAATTAATTTAATTAAATTTTCCTTTTCAAAGGTTTCGTTTAGTATCTTCATAATTGTATTCTAATACAACTTGGAGAAAATAACAAGATACTATAGTATTAATTATAGAATTGTGGTATAATAACTCGTTAAGTTTGCGGGCAATTAGGCGCTGCAAACATAGGAAAGAAGGGCTAAACATAATGTCAAAAAAAGAAAAAATAATTAATATAGCAGTAATAGCACACGTAGATGCGGGAAAATCTACCCTTGTTGATGCGTTTTTAAACCAAAGCGGTGTATTTCGTGCAAACGAAGACGTTGTAGATTGTGTTATGGACAGTGATGATATTGAACGAGAACGAGGAATTACCATCTATTCCAAAAACTGTTCAGTTATGCATAATGATGTAAAGATCAACATTGTAGATACTCCGGGACACGCGGACTTCAGTTCTGAGGTTGAGCGAATCATGAAGACTGTAGATACCGTTATTCTTTTGGTAGATAGTAGTGAAGGACCAATGCCTCAGACAAGATTTGTATTGAACAAATCCTTAGAGCAAGGCTTGAATCCAATTCTACTGATCAACAAGATCGACAAAAAGGATGCAAGAATTGATGAAGTAGTGGATGAAGTTTATGAGTTATTTATGGATCTTAATGCCAACGACGAGCAGCTGGATTTCCCTATTTTGTACGGAATTGCAAGACAGGGGATTGTGGTTAAGGACCCCAAGGATGTAGAAGGAATAGAAATTGAGCGGGCAGGATCAAAGGTAACCAAAAATGCCAAGGGAGAACATGGCCTGGATATTTCTCCGTTATTTGATACCATTATTGACCATTGCAATCCTTATCCGGATTATAACCAAGAACCATTACAGTTACAAATCTCTTCCTTGGGATATGACGACTACATTGGTCGATTGGGAATCGGAAGAATTACCAAGGGAACCCTTAGCGCAGCCCAAAGCGTGGGTCTTTGCAGAGGAGAGGCAGCACCGATACAAAAGAAAATCAATCAAGTTTTCGTTTACCGAGGCCTATTGCGTGTTCCGGTAGAACAGGCAGAATGTGGAGATATTGTGGTGATTTCGGGTATTTCGGATATTTCTATCGGAGAAACCATTACCGACATGCAAAATCCACAACCAATGGAAATGATTCAAATCGAAGAGCCAACCCTTTCCATGTACTTCATGGTAAACAATTCTCCTTTTGCCGGCAAGGCAGGGAAGTTTGTTACCACCAGACATATTAAGGAACGTTTAGAAAAGGAACTGGAAGTCAATGTGGGACTTATGGTTGAAGAAACAGAGTCCACAGATAGCTTTAAGGTTTCCGGGCGTGGAGAATTACACCTATCCATTCTAATTGAAAATATGAGAAGAGAAGGTTATGAGCTTGCGGTAAGTAAGCCTGAAGTAATCATGCACCGAGATGAACGAGGCAAAAAACTAGAGCCGGTAGAAGAAGTAGTGATTTCCGTTCCGGAAGAATACTCCGGTTCTGTTATTTCTAAACTAAATCTGCGAAAAGGAATGATGAGAGAAATGTCCAATGAAAACGGATACGTTAGACTGGAATATCTTGTTCCGACCAGAGGACTTTTGGGCTACCGAACAGAATTTATCAATGACACCAGAGGTGAAGGTACCATGGTTAGACGATTTGATAGCTTTGAAGAGTACAAGGGTGAAATTCCACAAAGAACCAATGGGGTAGCCGTTGCGCAAGAAGCGGGCGTTTCTACGCCGTATGCCTTATCTGGAATTGCTGAACGAGTAAAATTATTCATTGAGCCTGGGACAAATGTTTATGAAGGTATGATCATCGGACAAAACAGCCGAAATGATGATATGGTCATGAACCCTTGTAAAGCAAAGCAAAAAACCAACATGCGTGCAGCAGGAAATGATGATGCGGTAAAAATTCCACCGGCAGTAATTTTCTCTCTTGAGGAGGCCTTGGAATTTATCAACAACGATGAGTTAGTAGAGATTGTTCCCGGAGACATTCGATTGAGAAAGAAGCTCCTGAAGGAACTTGATCGTAGGAGGAATAGAAATGTCTGAAAAGACAATTACAACCATACTTCACTATAGTTCAGCGGTGGCAATCTTTTTAATCGGTCTATTGATCATCAAGGTTGTCATTGCCATCACACGCAAGGGGCTGAGCAAAACTACCTTGGACCCCGTACTCCATCGCTTTATTCTCAACGGATCAAAGGTGATCCTCTTGCTTATTTTGGCGATAGTCACCCTAGATGCTTTGGGAATCAAAACGGCATCCTTTGTGGCAGTACTGGGTGTTGCGGGAGCAGCCATCGCCCTTGCATTAAAGGACAGTCTTGGGAATGTCGCCGGAGGAATTATGATTTTGGTGACAAAACCCTTTTCTCAAAACGACTACATTGATATTGGAGGGACAACAGGAACGGTGAAGCACATCGATTTATTGCTTACCACCCTGAAAACTTACGACAACAAGGTGATTACGATTCCCAATGGAATGGTCACCACCTCCGTATTAACCAATTATACCAGAGAAGAATTGCGTAGAGTCGATTGCGTCTTTGGCATTGGATTCAACGATGATCTCAACCATGCAAAAGACTTGATGCTAGCAACAGCACAGGCCAACGGGATGATTTTGGACACGCCGGAGCCCTTTATTGGGGTTGCGGGGAACAGCGATAATTCTGTAGATGTTGATTTCCGTGTTTGGTGTAAGACAGAAGATTATTGGGATGTAAAATATTTTCTTGAAGAAAATATTAAACTGGCATTTGATGAGGCGGGAATTTGTATTCCTTTTCCTCAAATGGATATACATTTAAAGAAGTAAGGAGGCAGTTATGGGCAATAGCTTAGTCGCAAAAGTAGTTTATTTTTGGATCTTTATCATTGGAGGGATGTTCGTCGCCAAGCTTACTGGGCTTGTGGGGAACAATAAGGATTTTATTCTCTTCATGGTTGTTCTTGCTTGTTTTTATTGGGGCCTTGCGTTTGTTCGTTCTGCCGGAAAAAAAAGAAAGGGGAAATAAATGGAGATGGAAACCAAAAATTATTCTTTTTTTCAGCACAAGACATGCGAATGTTTTCCTTGTCATCAAGAAGTAAAAGAAGAAGACTTTAATTGCTTGTTCTGCTTTTGTCCACTTTATTCATTGGGAGAAGAATGTGGCGGAAAATTTAGTTATGACAATGAAAAAGGGGTAAAGGACTGCAGCAGCTGCCTAATTCCCCACCAAAGAAGTGCCTATGACTACATGCTGGAAAAATGTAAAATCATCTGTGAACGGGTGAGAAAAAAATAGAGAAATAAAAAAGGAGGGGAGAGCCCCTCCTTTTTTACTGCCAATGTTTATTTCTTTAAGCTTAACAGCTTATCTTTTAGTTCTACTTCAATTCGGTTAAGCTCCACCTCTGCCTCCTGGCGTTTCTGATGGCCTTCCGTTTGAATACGAATCACCTCATCTAAGGTAGTAATTAAGGATTCGTTGGTATGCTTTAAGGTCTCAATATCCACAATACCCCGTTCGGATTCCTTGGCGGTTTCAATGGTTGCCATCTTTAGCGTTTCTGCGTTTTTGCGTAGAAGGGCATTGGTCATATCGGTAACCTCACGCTGTGCTCTTGCTGCTTCGCCAGAGTGGGCAACGCCCAAGGCGAGAACCATTTGGCTCTTCCATAGGGGAATGGTGTTCACTAGGGTAGACTGAATCTTCTCTGTCATCAAGGTGTCATTGCCCTGAACCAGTCTGATTTGCGGTGCCATCTGGATAGAGATCATCCGAGTCAGCTCCAAATCGTGAATTTTCTTTTCAAAACGGTTACAGATAGCAGAAAGGTCGTTGGCTGCTTGGGCATCCTCTGGCAAGCCACTGGCCTGCGCCTTAGCCGTTAGTGCAGGTAGCTCAGTCATGCGAACCTCTTCTAGCTTTTTCTTCCCTGCAAGGATGTACATGGATAATTCTTTAAAATAAACCTTGTTGGTTTCATACATTTTGTCTAGGAGGGCAATATCCTTCATCAACTGGATTTGATGGTTCTCTAGCATCTCTGTAATTTTGTTTACATTGACCTCTGCCTTGGCATATTTTGTCTTCATGGCTTCGATTTTTTTGGTTCCCTTTTTGAAGAAACCCAGGAAGCCTTTTTCTTCTTCCTCCACGTCGAAGTTCTTTAGCTCTAAGACCACATCAGTGAGCATTTCTCCAACCTCTCCAAGGTCCTTGCTTCGAACATTGGCAAGGGCATCCTCTGAAAAATCCGCCATCTTCTTTTGTGCGCCTACACCATATTGCAAAACCACATTGGTATTGCTAAACTCGATTTTTTCTGCAAACTCATCGACCATTTTTTGTTCCTGTGGTGTTAAGTTTGTTTCAGGAAGATTTGCTGTTTCTGGCGTAGCGGCCTCAAGCTCGGTCTCCATGGGGTCTAGGGTTAGGGTAGGGGTGGGATCCAGTTCAAGATTAATCTGATCACTCATTGTATTTTCCTCCATTTAATTCTTCTTATTGAAATCACTTTGGGTTAAGCCTTCTTGTGCAAGCATGGTCTCCAGAACGGAAATATCTGAAGAAATATCCATAGATGCGTGATAGAAAAGATCATCGAGAAGCTTTTCAAAGGCACTGTTGATGGTGTCTAAGGTTTTTTCTATTTCCATTTTTGCGGAATTAATATTATCACCGGCAGCAACTTGTCTATCCAGCTCGCTGTAAGCAGAGGTGAGTTTTAGTGTTGTCGGTAAATAGTAGTTCATAAATTTACGAATTTCTGTGACCTGCTCCGGATGCCCTTCGATGTGGTGGAAAATTTTTCGAACAACCAGTTCTAATCGATCTAGTTTTTGCGATACGGCTTCTCCCGGAATGTCATCGTTGGCTTTTCTGATTTGTGCAATACAAAGCTGACCTTCTTCAATGGTTTCTCTCA
>JAVWKI010000078.1:0-2782 GCA_036638575.1 Anaerovoracaceae bacterium
CGTGGATTTGCCTACATTAGGTCTGCCCACCACTGCTACAATTGGTTTACTCATCAAATATTCCTCCTATGAATTCTTGTGGATCAAAGGCCTTTAAGTCATGCATACCTTCTCCCACCCCGACAAATTTAATTGGCATATCAAACTCGTCGGCAATCGTGATTGCGATTCCGCCCTTGGCGGTTCCATCCAGCTTCGTCAGAACAACTCCGGTGAGCTTTGCCACATCGCCAAATTCCTCTACCTGTGAAACTGCATTTTTCCCCGTTGTGGCATCCAAAACCAGTAAGGTTTCTCTGGCCGCTTCCGGGAATTCTTTATCAATAACTTTGTACATTTTTTCTAGTTCTGTCATGAGATTTTTTTTGGTTTGTAATCTGCCTGCCGTATCACAAATCAACACATCTATACCCTTTGCTTTGGCTGAAGCAATGGCATCAAAAATCACCGCGGAAGGATCTGCACCCTCTTGATGGCGAACCACATTGACCCCAATTCGGTCTCCCCAAATTTCAAGCTGCTCTGCCGCCGCCGCACGGAAGGTATCCGCCGCCGCAAGCATGACCGTCTTGCCTTGCTCCTTGCATAGGTTTCCAATTTTTCCGATTGAGGTGGTCTTTCCGCCACCGTTAATTCCAATCATCAAAATCACCAGCGGGGTATCCTTAGAAAGCGCTTGCCGCTCTCCCTTATCCACCAGATTAATCATAATCTTTTTCAAAATCATATTGACACTTTTCGCCGAAGTGATACTTTCGTTTTTTAGTATACCACGTAACCGGTCCATAATGTGCATGGTTGTTTCCATGCCGATGTCTGAGGTGATGAGGATTTCTTCCATTTCATCCAGCAGCTCATCGTCTACCTCATTTTTTCCTTTTATTGCTTCACTGATTCGTTCCGACATTCTGCCGAAAAACGATTTTTTTATTCCAAATGCCATTACTTTTCCTTTCTACATTACCGGTTGTTCGCCCATTTTTAACGAGTATACCTTGGAGATTCCGCTTTCTGGCATGGTTACGCCATACATTACATCCGCATGCTCCATGGTGGATTTTTGGTGGGTGATTAAGGTAAATTGCACCCCTGCAAATCGCTCTACATACTTTCCGAAAATTTCTAGGTTACTATCATCCAATGCTGCTTCAATTTCATCTAAAATACAGCAAGGCGTCGGTTTGGTTTTTAACACCGCAAACATTAGGGCTATTGCGGTCATGGTTTTTTCTCCACCGGACATTAGGTTAATATGCTTCAACTGTTTTCCCGGAGGCTGTGCGGTAATTTCAATTTCAGATTCAAAAGGATTTTCTTCATTGGAAAAGGTGATTTTTGCATGCCCTCCTCCATATAAATCCTGAAACACTGCTTCAAAATTCTCCACAACCTGCTCAAAGCTCTCCTTGAACTTTATGCGAATAACCTTGTCCATATCCCCAATGATGCCTTGCAGCTCCTTCATGGAAACAAAGATGTCTTCTCTTTGGGCCGTAAGGAAGGAATAGCGCTCTCCTACGGTTTCAAATTCTTTAATTGCGCCAATATTCACTTCACCCAAATCTCTTAGCCTAGCCTTTAATTCCCTGCTTTTGCGCACTGCCTGCTGGAAGTCAAACTCCTCTAGCTTAAATTCCAAGGCCTGCAAATAAGACACTTCAAACTCTTCCCAAAGCTTTGCCTTGGCGTTTTCCAGCTGTGTCTCCTGCTTGGCTGACCTTACCTCAAGTTCATATTTTTGGTTTTGGAAGGAAGCGGTAATCTTGTCCGTTTCTTCCTTTTTTTGTGCGACCCCTTCAATTCTTTGAATCAGCTGTGTTTTTTCTTGGTATAGGGCCTCTAGCTGTGCATCCAGCAGGGCCTTTTTCTCTTGATTTTCTTTGATTATTGCTGTGGTTTCTCCTGCACCGAAAACCAATTTTTCTTTTTCTTCTTTTTGTGTCTCTAGCTGCCGTTCTTTTTCTGCCTTATCCTTCTCAAATCCGGCAATGGCCTCATTGACCTTTTCCACCACCGCATCGATCTTTGCCTTCTCGCTTTCACAGCCGCTAACTGCAATTCTCTCCTTGGTGATTTCCTCATACAGTGCATCCACCTCTCGCTTCTTGTCGCTATAGGCGGTTGTGTTTTCCATGGTTTGTCGCTCCACAAGACGAATCTCGTTTTCCATCGCCCAAACCTCGTCACTGAGGGCTTCCTTACTTTGCTGAGACGTTTCCTGCTCTATGTCTATCTGCTCCAGCTCTCTTTGCCATTTTTCTTCCTTGTTTCCTGCCTCGGTTCGTGCAGTTTTTATCCGATTTATTTCGTTTTCTTCGGCAAAGATCCCTTTTTCCTTAGCCAAAATCTCTTCGTCGGTATTGCTGATGGCTTCCTGCATTGTTTCTAGCGTCTCTTGCAATTCCTTTCGCCTTGCCTCTACAGATTTTTGCTTCGTGATCTTGTCTGCCAAGGTCTCCTCTAGCGCAGCGATTTCCGCCCGTCGCTCAAGGATATTGGCCGATTTATTTTTGTATTTTCCTCCGGTGATGGTTCCTCTGTCGCTGATGATTTCCCCTTCTAGGGTTACGATTTTAAAGCCGCCATCTAATTTCTTGTACAGCTTTACTGCCGCATCCATGTCTTGGGTAACCACCACATTTCCCAGCAAAAATTCCATCGCCGGCCTATATTTTTCCTCAAAGGAGACACAATCCAGCCCGTAACCGCAAAAGCCCGGCTCCTGCTCCAGGTTGTCTCCGGTTTTTACCTTTTTGGGACGAATGGAATCAAGGGGCATAAA